>CAMBTF010000066.1 GCA_945870545.1 Akkermansia muciniphila | reverse complement strand
CCTTGGCTGGATTTTCGGCACCCCGCTCGGGAAGCTGCTGGGGATTTCCGACATCGATACGTGGGTCGCGCTCGCCGCCATCGGGTTGTTAGCGGCGACGCGGGTGGTCAGTTGGCGACAGATTGAGGAAGGCACGGATTGGGGCGTGCTGCTGCTTTTCGGTGGCGGACTAGCGCTCAGTGCCGTGCTTGGATCTTCCGGCGCGAGCCTTTTCATGGCGCGCCTGCTCGGCGGTGCGATGGGCGCATGGCCGTTGTGGGCGATCATCATGGGTGTGGTCGCATTCGTGATCTTCCTGTCCGAGCTTGCTAGCAACACCGCGACCGCCGCCCTGCTCGTGCCGATCTTCATGGCCATGGCGCTGGAGTTTGATGTCGATGCCGCGAAGCTGGTTTTGCCCGTTACCATCGCCGCTTCATGCGGTTTCATGCTTCCCGTCGGCACGCCTCCCAACGCCATGGTTTTCGCCACGGGCAGGATCCCTCAGCGCTCGATGATCCGGGTCGGGTTCGTCATGGATCTCGTTTTCATCGCGCTGATCACCGCGATGTCACTGCTGCTCTTCTGAGGGAGCTTCCTCGTAATCGCGCAACGGCCGGATCAGGTTTGCGGAAAGGGGAAACACGCGTTCATAAATGCCAGGTGCGACCTCGGCGGCCTGTGCGTAGGCGCCGCGCAGCATTTCCATTTTTGCATCAAGGTTGTCGATGTGGTGCAGCGCGTAGGCCTCCGGGGTTTTTGGTAAAACGGGCGAGCCGAACTCAAGTTGCCCGTGGTGGCTAGCGATCAGGTGCAGCAGGTGAACGCGGACTTCCTCGGTGCCGGGCTTGCATTTGGATAACACCTCGAACTCGGATGCATCTAGTAGATCACGCCACAGCTTGTTCACCAGCTCGATGCCGAGCGGAATGTGCCCCAGCATCTCGCCATGGAGCGAGTGGATCTGGGAGAAGCCATCCTCGGGATAGGTGTTTTCCCAGAGTTTCCCGCAATCGTGAAACAGCACGCCGGCAAGCATCAGGTCGCGGTTTAGCTCGGGATACACGTCGCAGACGACGGATGCGGAGCGCATCATCTGGGCCACGTGCTCGACGAGTCCGCCGCGCCGCGCATGGTGGTTTTTCCGAGCCGCTGCCGTCCTGCGGAAGCGGTCGCCCATGGTTTCGAAAAAGTGGTCGCAAAGTTTTTTTAATCGCAGATCAGCGATCTCGCCGCAAAGCCGGAGGATTTCCGCATAATCCGCTTCCTGTTTTCGCCGCACCGCGGGATCCCCCGCGAGAAAATCCGCGATCGCCTCATCCGCAAGCAAAGTCCAGTTCACATCGCTGCCGTTCATGCCAAATTGGTTCTGTGACCACTCGCCGTTCAGCCGCACGATGGACTGCAAGGGCAGCTTTTCCGCCTCCGCATGCAAGGGCGTGTCCGACCAAACCTTTAGGCTGAGCGAACCGGTCGAATCCGCAAAAACGAGATCGAAGTAAGGCTTCCCACCCTTCGTCGTCTTCACCGCGCGGGATTGGAGCTGTGCGGCCACCGACGCGATCAGCGGCACATCGTTCGCCTGCTCTTTGAGGCTGGAAATGGAAATCAAACTCATGCGCGAAGGCTGTCATAGCACGCCTCCCTGTCACGCGAATACGGTGGCAAACGGTCTAGGCCGTGGATGGAATCATGCAAAGAAGCAGGGTGGGGAAGGCTGCAAAATTTCAATACGGAAGAAGGCTATGAGCATCGGACGGTCGGGCAAAGGAAATCGCGGTTCCTTTCCCCGGCGAAATCGCTTACCAACCAGCACCCATGCACAGCCGCCCGCCGAAAAAGTTCTCACCGATCCCCTTCACCTACCATCAGGAAATTGATTTACGCATCGATTCGCTGACGAACCTCGGCGCGGGCGTGGGGCGGGTGGATGGCTGGGTGGTATTTGTGCCGTATGCCTTGCCGGGCGAGCTGGTGCGGACGCGGATTTTCCGCAACGACAAGAACCACTCGCAGGGCGATCTGGTCGCGATCCTGGAAAAATCTCCGGA
This sequence comes from Akkermansia muciniphila, assembly GCA_945870545.1. GTDB lineage: Bacteria > Verrucomicrobiota > Verrucomicrobiia > Verrucomicrobiales > Akkermansiaceae > Luteolibacter > Luteolibacter muciniphilus_A. The sequence continues at coordinate 5,934 of CAMBTF010000066.1, read as the reverse complement.
CCGCGTCGAGCCTGGCTGCGCGTTGTTCGGGACATGCGGCGGCTGCCAGTATCAGCACCTTTCCTACGACAAGCAGCTTGCATGGAAGACCCGCCAGATCCGCGAGCTGCTGAAGCACATGGCCGGCGAGGAGCGCGAGGTGAATCCCTGCGCCAGCTCGGAGCAGATCTGGAACTACCGCTCCAAGATCACCCCGCACTTCGAGAAACCCGTGGACGGCGTGATCAAAGAGATCGGTTTCCTCAAAGTCGGGCGGCGCATGGAAATCCTGGACGTCCCAAACTGCCCCATCGCGATGCGGGAAATCAACGACGCGCTGCCCGCCGTCCACGCGGATCTCCGTGCGAACGGGCGGAGCTACAAACGCGGCGCGACCATCCTCCTTCGCGCCACCGAAGGCCGCGTGGAGCGCGATCCGAAAGCCATCGCCCGCGAGGAGATCGACGGCGTGAAATTCGATTTTGTGGCGGGCGAGTTTTTCCAGAACAACCCGTTCATCCTGGAGAAATTTACCGGATACGTCGGCGAAAAGGCGCTGGAGGGCGGCGCGAAATATCTGGTGGACGCGTATTGCGGTGCGGGGTTGTTCGGGCTTTGCCTCGCGGGCCGCTTCGATAAGGTGATGGGCGTAGAGGTGAACGAGGCGGGCGCGCGCTGGGCGGCGAACAATGTCGCGCTGAACGGATTTACGAACGTCTCCATCCTGCAGGCTGATGCGGAGGAGATTTTCGCGAAAATCGACACACCGCCGGACGAGACCACGGTGGTGATCGATCCGCCGCGGAAGGGCTGCTCGCCGGAGTTCCTCGCCCAGCTCGTGGCTTACGGGCCGCAGCGCATCGTTTATGTTTCCTGCGATCCGGCGACGCAGGTGCGGGATTACAAGATCCTGCGAGAGGCCGGCTACGCGCTCACCGAGGTGCAGCCCTTCGATCTTTTCCCCCACACCCGCCACGTCGAGTGCGTCATGACGCTTTCCAAATAAATGCCTCCGCAACGGCCTAATTTGGCAAAACTCCGCCTTGACCTCTCCACAGTTGTCCTACATATAAAGGAGTAATATCTCATGAAGAAACCCAATCTCCCCCGGCGCATCATAGTTTCGGCGGCGACCCTGACGCTTCTTCTATGCGGAGTCTTACTGATGCGCCATTCCATGACGAAACCGGAGGGCGGCGCGGCTTTCTCCGCATCCCGTGAGGACGCCACCGGATCCGCGAAGGACAGTCCGGCCCCCACCGCAGCGGCACGCGAACGCAAGGAGGCCACGCTCACTTACACGTCCCAGCACAGCGGCGAAAATCTCAGAATTGCCATGGATCGCTTCATGGCCTGCAACAACGATGGCGTGGGTGAGCTGATGGCTCTCAATCCGCCGGCAACGCCCGCCAACCTGCAGAAACGCCTCGCTGAATACGAAGCTCCGCGCGGCATCTACCCCGTAGCGTTCGACGCAAACAATCCTGCAGCCGGATACGTGGTCATCACCTCCGAAATCCGTGCCAAGATGCCCCGCGAGCTGGTCGGGCGCTTCGCCCGCGAGAACGGCCTTACCATCCACGCAATGCCGGAATATGCTCCTGATTGGGTGGTTTTCTCCGCTGCGGACCCTTTTGACGCCATGGAGAAAATCAGCTCCATCCGCTCGGAACCTGCTGTCGGTGAAGCTGATATCCTCGTCGGGCGGCGCCTGGTCCCGATGGCGCTCCCGAACGATCCGCTCATCGGCAACCAATGGCACCTAAAAAGAAGCGGTGCCGCGGTAGCGGGCACTGACATGAACGTGGAAAACGCATGGAACTACGCGGGCGGCTCCGGAGCCGGCTCGCGGGGCCGCGGAGTCTTTATCGGCATCCTCGACGGTGGCGTGGAAGTCTCGCACACCGATTTCGTTGGCAACGTGGACACTAGTATCGATTATGACTTTCTTAGCAATGACCAGGACCCGAGCCCGGTTGGGAATAGCGACAGCCACGGAACCTCCGTTGGCGGTGTGGCAGCCTCCCGCGGCAACAACGCGCTCGGCTCCTCCGGGGTCGCCCCGGAGGCAACCCTTGTGGGCATGCGCATGCTCGGTGATTTGACCACCGATCTGGTTATTGCGGAGGCCTTTGACCACCGAAAGGATGTGATTCAGGTGAAAAACAATAGCTGGGGTCCAACCCAGCCTTTTACCAAGATGGATCCTCTTGAGTCAGCCGCGTTGAAAAAAGCGGCCACCGAAGGACGCGGCGGAAAGGGCACCATTTTCACCTTCTCGGCAGGTAACGACGGCGACGAGGAGGACAGCGCGAACTACAGCGAATATACCAGTTCGATTTACACGATCGCGGTCGGTGCCACGAGTTCCAAGGGGACACGCACCTTCTACTCGGAACCGGGTGCAAACCTGGTGATCACAGCTCCTTCGGGAAACGTCCCCGGGCACCCGCTTGATGACCGCGGACTGGGCATCACCACCGCAGATCGCACGGGGAACGCCGGATATGCGCCCGGCGACTACATCAACAGTTTCAACGGCACATCTTCCTCATGTCCTGCGGTTTCCGGTGGGATCGCAGTGATGCTTGAGAAAAATCCGAACCTCGGATGGCGCGACGTACAGGCAGTCCTGATAAACAGCGCGGTCAAGTTCAACCCGAGCGATCCCGGCTGGCTCACCAATGCCGCCGGCCTGCATTTCAACAACGACTTCGGCGCCGGCCTGATGGACGTCACTGCTGCTGTCAATCTCGCCGCAACATGGAAAAACCTCGGCCCGCAATCCTCGGTGGTATCAACCAAATCGAGCATCAATCTCTCGATTCCCAATAACAACTCCGCAGGGCGCGATGTCCTTTTCAACCTCCCCGGTTCCAACATTATCACCGAACACGTCACAGTCAGGCTGAGCGTCAATCACACTGCCCGCGGCGATCTTGAAATCACCCTGTTCTCCCCCTCAGGCACTGCGAGCCGCCTCACGGAAGTGCGCAGCGACAACAATGACAACTACAGCAAATTCACCTTCAGCACGGTGCAGAACTGGGGTGAGAATTCCTCAGGTGTCTGGACATTGAAGGTAGCTGACCGCAAAAGCGCCGCCAACACGAACGGTGGCACGATCACCAACGCGGAACTCACGGTTTACGGCGTCTTCGCGCCGCCAGTCAACCCCCCCCCTGATGTGCTTATTGCCGCACCTACCGGCGGATCTGTATTCAGCCCCGGCGTCGGCTACACGGTATCGGTCGATGCGACAGATGTGGACATCGACAAGAACCCCGAGACAGTGGCAAAGGTTGATCTTTATGAGAACGGAGTGCTGGTGGCCACGGATCTGACGGCTCCCTACGAGTTCCCCCGCAACCCGGCCAATGGCTTTTACAACTATGTAGCCAAGGCTACGGACTCCGAAGATCTGGAAGGGGAATCCACCGCCGTATTCGTAATCGTGAAAAACCAGACCCCGGTGATCACCGCGGCCACGCTCAACGCGGGCAGCCAAGCGTTCGATGATCTGCCGCTCACCGTCACAACCGTGGACGCGTCGGATCCGGAGTCGGCGCCCATAACCTTTTCTTACGATTGGGCGTTCAGTGTTGATGATAAGATTTTCACTTCATCCGGCTTGACCGGAGCCACCCTCGCGCCGGATCCCAACCACAGCGGGAAATTGTGGCGTTGCGTGATCACCGCCACCGACGGCAACACCATAAGCACGCCTTTTACCACCAGTGTGGTCAACCTCCTCGACCGTCCCTCCGCGCTACCTGTCCGCCCCGGCGGCGCTTACTCATACCAGAGCGGCCTAGTCCTCAGCGACGACACCCTCCTGATCAACCGTCAGGCGGTGATCCACGAGTTCAGTCAGGGCCCGCCGGATGGCACTACCGAGTGGGTTGAAATCCTGACCCTCAAGGATGGCAGCCTGTCCGGCTGGGCGCTCGCTGATTCGTTCGGCAACACGCTGAAATTCGCGGCCGGCGCGTGGGATAACATTCCCGCCGGCACCCTCATCGTCGTTTACAACGGCGGCTCAACCAAGGATCAACTCCTGCCTGCTGATTCCTTCGATACCTCCACGGGTGCGGTGGTGGTCTCCAGCTCGAATGTGAATTTTTTCACCCAAACCTCCAAATGGCCTACACTCGACGACGCTAATGACGCAATTTTACTGAGCAATTCGGCGGGTCTGCGGATCCATGCGGTCTCATACGGTAACTCCATCGCCGCCTCACCGAACGTGGGGTCGGTCCGCCCAGGTGAAGCCGCCTATTTCGTCGGCCAATCCGATGCCGGAGCCGACCTCGCGAACGAGTGGCTGAGAACGACGTCCTCCACTGCCCGAATATCCAGTTTTTCGATTGCGCCAGCGGCCATATCACCCGCAGCGGTTTTCACCAACGGACAATACAATCAAGATTTCAACTCCCTCCCGGGCGCATCGGGAACTTCTTTCCCCACGGGATGGTCCGCCTATTCGGTGAATAGCTCCCCTTTACAGACAACGAATTTCGACTCCCTTTCACCAGTCGCTCAAATGTCCGCAAACGGTGGGGTTTTCAACTTCGGCTCTCGCATCGGCCTGCTCGGCAGCACGAATCTGACGCCCAAACGTTTCGACCCGGGCTTCATCGCCCTCGCCCTCGATAACACACGCAACCGCACGCAACTGGTGATCAGCTACGACATTGTAAAAGCCACCGAGCAAACGCGCTCCATGGAGATGACCTTGCAGTATGCGACCGGTGATCCCGCGAACACGAGCACGACCTGGACATCGATTGCTGGCACGACATACATCTCCGGGAACAGTCCTAAAGACACACTCACAAGCTACACCAACATCCCTTTGCCTGCGATCTTCCAAAACCGAGAACTGCCCATTTACCTACGCTGGCTATACCGCACCGCGAGCAATAGCGTAGTCACAGGTTTTCCCGATGCGCTCGCCATCGACAACGTCCTCATCTCTTCCGACTCGTTGATTTCCATGGCCCTATCCATTGCCCCTTCCACAATCGCGGAAACGGACGGTGAAAACGCGGCGGTAGGAACGATCACACTCAGTCCTCCGTCTTCCGGAAACCTCACCCTGAACATCTCTTCCTCTGATACGAGCGAGGTAACAGTTCCCGCCTCTGTCGTCATCCCGGCTGGAGATATCACCGCCACTTTCCCCATATCCGCCATCGAAGATCACTTCGCCGATGGCACCCAGTCTCCCACCATTACAATATCTGCCCCCGGGTTTCTCAGTGTTTCGCAGATCATAACAGTCACCGGTAATGAAGCCGCACAAATTGGTGTGACTCCCGCGCTACCAAACAATCTAGGCAACGCCGCCTTCATAACTCGCATCCGCGAAGACAAGATCACGGAGCCTGCCACTTTCCACCTGGCCACAGGCACGGTGCTTCCCGACGGGCTTACCCTAGACACCGCGACCGGCCTGATTTCCGGAACCGTAGCACCCACCGCCTCCCTCGGTTCCTACACGGTGGTAATCGAGCGCCGCAACGTGGTGGATGGCTTCACATCGCAAACCATCGCGATCGTGGTTTCACAAACCGTTTCTGTCAGCTATTCACAGTGGATCAGCGGCTTTGATGTCGCTGATTATTCGGTCACGGGAGACTCGGAGAATGATTTTCTACCTAACCTCGTCGAATATGCTCTCGGCAGTCATCCCAATCATAATGACAACCCATCGCCCGTCATCTCCAGCAAAGAGGGCAGCTCGATCTCGATCACCTATACGAAATCGAAGAACGTGGTCGATGTTACTTTGGTAGCCGAATGGTCTCCCTTCCTAGAATCGAACTCATGGGAAACGGGAGGTATCGTACACGAGGTGATGATCGACGGCGTGGACAGCCAGACGATCAGGTCTACGGTCACGATTGATCCTGCCCATGCCGCTAAATTCATGCGCTTGAGGGCGACCCTTGC
>CAMBTF010000065.1 GCA_945870545.1 Akkermansia muciniphila | reverse complement strand
ACCGCGTTCCGGGAAGTGATGATTGGATGCGCGGAACGTGACGGGACGTGGATCGACGGCGTGATCATCGAAAGCTACTGTGCCCTCCACGAGCTCGGCCACGCCCACTCGGTGGAGTGCTGGGACGCGGACGGCTTGCAGGGCGGGCTTTACGGTGTCGCATTAGGAAAAGCGTTTTTTGGCGAAAGCATGTTTTCCCGGAAAACCGATGCATCAAAGATCGCCCTCGTGGCGTTGGTTGAAAGGCTTCGGGAGCGCGGCTTTGGACTACTAGATACGCAGTGGATGACAGATCACCTCAGGACTTTCGGCGGGATCGAGATCGGGCGGGAGGAGTATCTGCGGACACTCGGGAAAATGATGGTTACTGTGGTTTAGCAGCTCACGACTTCAGATAAATACCAACCCGTCCTCGACATTTTACGGGGGTCTTGTTACATCGCACATTCCTAGACGCGCACTGCGCCCGTAGCTCAGCTGGATAGAGCATCCGCCTTCTAAGCGGACGGTCAGTGGTTCGAATCCACTCGGGCGCGCCCTGCGAGGTTTATTGATGGCGTTTGGCGGCACTCTCCGCATTGTGAGGATTACCAGCTGGTTACTTGCTTGTGCTAGTGGGTAGGGGGTGTTTTTCTTCCGCATGCCCAAGCCTTATCCGACGATCATCCCCGGTCTCCGCAGTCCCTCCGAAACGGTGGGCGGTATCGTTTACTTTGGACGCATGCTCGACAAGATCCGGCTACATCAGGAAGGCAAGCTGCCCGAGGATTGGGCGTCTATGCTTGGGGACAGCCATGCGGGCAGTTTCGATACTCGCTGCTGCTCTTTTCTCCACATCAACTACGCCGATCTCATGGACGAGACGCTGAAGGGTGGCGGCGATGATGCGGTGCTCGAATGGGCATTCTCAAAAGGCCGCAAGCCCAGCGTTGACGAGATCGAGGTCTGGAACGGCTTCATGATGAAACGCGGTTGGCGCGACTCCGCCTCGCAGCGGCTGAAGGAACGCCTGAAGGAAATCGGCCTGGAATCGGGCACCGTGGAGACGATGTTCGAGTTCATTGATTTGGATGAAGGGCGGCGTTAAGGCACCGTGCGGAAAAGCTCTTTGAGGTAGCCGGGTGTGAGGATTTCCGGCGTGATGACGGGTTCCTTGTCGGGGATCAGGAGGACATTGACGGGGATCGCGGAGCGACCGAGTTCCTGGAGCTTCGCCTCGATAGCGGGGCTCGCGGCGGTCTTGTCGGCTTTCAGGAAAACAATGCCTTTTTTCTTGGCGAGGGCGATCACCTCATCGGTGTAAGCCACTTTCTTATTCACTTGGCAGGTGAGACACCATTACGCGGTAAAGTCGATGTAAACGGGGGTGCCTTCGGAAAGGAGTTTCTCGACGGTTTCCTCAGACCAAGGTTGCCAGATGTTCTGTTTATCCTTGGGCAGCGCCATGACGGTGCCCGAGACGGCGAAGAGGGCGGTGAAGGTGAGGGCGAGGACACGGACTTTCCCTGACTTATGGGGAAGATACCATCGGCCATAAATCCAGGAGCCTGCCGCGATGAGACTGAGACCAAGCAGCGGGGCGAGCAGGTTTTCCTGACCGATCAGGCCGGAGTAAACCCATAGAAGATAGCCTGCTGTGGCAAAGAGGAGGAAGGACATCGCCTGTTTGAAAGACTCCATCCATGCGCCGGGGCGGGGGAGTTTCTCCACAAGATGGGGCATCAGGGAAAGTGTTAGATAGGGCGCGGCCAGCCCCAACGCCATCGCGCCGAAGGCCGGGAAAAACTGGTAGGCGGGCAGCGCCATGGCCGCTCCGATCGCGACGCCGAGGAAGGGTGCGGAGCAGGGAGTCGCGACGATTGTGGCCAGCACCCCGGAGAAAAAGGATCCAGAGTGACCGGTCTTGCTCTGCCACTTGCCGCCAACCGAGGTGGCCGAGGCACCGATCTCGAAAAGCCCGAACATGTTCAGGCCGAGGATGAACATGAGGAGAAGTAGCACCACAACCACCCACGGATCCTGGAGTTGGTAGCCCCAGCCTTTCAGCTCGGTGCCATTTTTCAGGGCGGCGGCGCGGATCGCGAAAAGGATGCCGCTGAGTGCTGCGAAGGAGGCGAGCACGCCGAGCGCGAAGGTGACCCCGTGAAGCGCAATGGACCGGCGGTTTTCCCCTGCCTGCTGGACGAAGCCCATGATTTTCAATCCGATCACCGGGAAAACGCAGGGCATAAGATTGAGGATCAGTCCGCCGAGGAACATGCCGCCGAGGATGGGAAGGAGTTTGGAAAACGGCACAGCCTCGGCAGGTGGTGCGGAGATTCGCGTTTCGGGAATCATTTGGATGGAGGAACCCACCAAGATCCCCGAAACCGTGTTTCCCTGCGGAATGGGATCATCGAGCATATCGGTTAGTTTGCGTTTCAGGGTGATCTGCACGCCGTTGTTGTCCGCCACGGCCTTACCGCCATCCGAAAGGGGATTGAGGTAAGGTTGGTTGGGAATGAATTCCGTGGGTGGCGCGTCCATATCTGGGATTTGGAGCGTGATCACACCGGGTGAAGACTTCGTTGTTCCGGCGCTGATTCCCGTAGGCGAGGGGTGTGCCTTCGGAATCTTGAGGCGCGCCGCACGGAAGAGTTCGGTTGAGCCAGCATCGGCCGTTACCGTTTCGGCCACTGGCAAGTTGATCGTGAACTTGGCCTTCTCATCGATGCATGACCTCTCGCAAATCTGCCATTTCGCGGCGGCACTGAAGGTAAAGGTGTCGCCCGGCGAGAGTGAGGCGGGCGGGGTGATCTCGATGAGGAAAACAGGAGATCCGTTGTAAACGAAGCTCTTGCCGTTAAAGCCGTCTTTCACTTCGGGGACGGGCCATTGGATGGCGCCCGCTTTTGCACCGGACGGCAGTTTCCACTCGATGGAAGGAGGTAATTCGACGCCGCCTGAATTCAGGTAGTAGCTGTGCCATTTTTCTGGATGCTCCAACTTGAGGGCGATGCGGAAAGGCTCGCCGGGCGCCACCGCTGTCACCTCGGGGATGAGGCTGGAGAGGGAAGCGGGCTTTTCCGCATGGAGAAGCGCGGCGGTGGCGAGGAGGGCGATTAGGAAACGCATGCCCTTATGAGAAACCGCACCGGGGTTTCATCCAATAAAAATGAAAGACCGCGGGTAAAAGATCCCGGCGTAGTTTCGGACTGCCACGGTCTATCAGATACGCGGCTTCGCATAAGGTAGGCGAACGGGCGTGCCGAGTTCGAAATAGGTATCCAGTGCGGTGGAGGCCAGCGAACCCAGCGCGGAGAGGTCGATGGAACCGTCCTCACCGAAATGATCCTCCGGCAACTGCGCGAGGATGACTTTTCCGACGATCAGCAGCGTGCCGTTCGAAGCGATGGAAACTGTTTCCTCCAGCGTGAGGGCGAAGCGCAGCAGCGACTCCGCGACAAACGGCGCGGCCACGCCATCCTCAAAATGCGGCGTCAAGCCCGTAGCGGTAAACTCCGAAGTCTCGCGCGGATAGCGGGCGGAGCAATGGTGCGCCTGTTCGAGAATTTCGGAGTGGACGTGGTTGATCGTGTAGGAACCGGTCGCGAGGATATTGGAAAGCGTGTGCCGCTCGACGAGATCCGGGCGCGAGACCAGGCCGATCAACGCCGGGTTTGAGCCGAGGTGGGTGACGGTGGAAAACGGCGCCAGGTTCGTGCGCCCCTCCGCATCGATGCTGCCTACGAGGCAAAACGGCTTCGGCCCCGGCAGGGAGTTCGCGAAACGGACACGGGCGAGCTTGTCCATGGCTTCGATGTCGGAGAGGTGGATGGATTTCATGCGGCGGCGGATGGTAGCATCGGAATGGTAAAAGATAGGAAAAAGCATCCTTGGAGGCCGAAAAAATCCTGCAAAACATCCCGCAACACCGCGTAACAACGAAAACACATGAGACCAAAAATCGCCCGCCTCCTGCTCCTCGGAGTCACTTTGTCCTCCGCCGTGCTGCACGCCGAGGTGAAGCCCAATGTCCTTTTCACCGACGGAGCCGTTCTCCAGCGCGGGCAGAACGTCCCGGTCTGGGGCACCGCGAACGATGGGGAGAAGGTCACCGTCGAGATCGCCGGGCAAACGGCCACCACCACCGCGCAGGGCGGTAAGTGGAAGTTGGAGCTCAAACCCCTCAAAGCCGGCGGCCCGTTCTCGATGAAAATTTCCGGCGACAACGAGGTAACGGTAAACAACCTGCTGGTCGGCGAGGTCTGGGTGGCGTCGGGGCAATCGAATATGGCGTGGACGATCAACCAATTCTTCCAACTCGAGGCCGAAAAGCCCAAGGCAAATTTCCCGCAGATCCGCATGTTCACCGTCAATAATGTGACCTCTCTCACGCCGCTGGATGAGGTGCAGGGAAAATGGCAGGAATCCTCGACGGAGACGGTGGGCGACTTCTCGGCGGTGGCCTTTTTTTTCGCCCGCGATCTCCAAGCGAAGCTCGGCGTGCCGGTCGGCATCATTAGCAGCTCATGGGGCGGCACGCCCGCGCAGGCATGGACGAGCGCTGAGGGCTTCGAAGGGCAGCCGGAGCTGAAAGACTATGCCGACCAACTGAAAGCCGCCGTAATCCCGGAGAATGGCCCGCACCATTTACCGGCCGCACTCTACAACGCCATGATCGCCCCTGTCATTCCCTACGGTATGAAGGGCGTGATCTGGTATCAGGGCGAGTCGAACGCTGGGCAATCCAAGCAATACCAAACCCTTTTCCCCGCCATGATTGCGGACTGGCGCGCGAAATGGAAGCTGGGTGATTTCCCGTTCCTCTACGTCCAGATCGCACCCTTCGAAGGCCAGCCGCCCGAGATCCGCGAGGCGCAGTTCCTCACGCTCGCCAAAAGCAAGAACACGGCGATGACTGTGACCACCGATTGCGGCGATGCGAACGACATCCACCCAAAACAGAAGGAACCCGTCGGCCACCGACTATCCCTAGCCGCACGCGCCTTGGCTTACGGCGAGAAGATCGAGTATTCGGGGCCGCTCTATCAGGAGATGAAGGCAGCGGGTGGCAAGGCATGGATCAGCTTCAGCCATGTCGGCGGCGGACTCGTCGCGAAAGATGGTGAACTGAAAGGCTTCACCATCGCCGGCGCTAACAGGAAATTTGTTCCCGCGAAAGCAGTGATAGAGGGCGACAAGGTCGTGGTCTCCGCCGAGGGCGTGGCCAATCCGAAGGCTGTCCGCTATGGCTGGAAAAACGTGCCGGATGTGAACCTTTTCAACAAGGAAGGTCTGCCCGCCTCACCGTTCCGCACGGACGTCCCATAACGACTCAACGGGTCTCGGGGCGCATCCGGTAATGGATGCCCTCGATGGCTTGTCTTGCACCCGGATCACCGGGATGGGTCTTCAGATACCGACTGAAGTTTTCCAACGCTTCCTCCAGCCTGTCCACCTCAACGAGCAGCATGCCCTGCTCGTAAACGGCGAGCATGAGATCGGGCTCGGCGGCGACGGCCTTGGTCAGCGCGGAGAGCGCTTCGTCTTTTTCCTCCCGGAGGCGCAGGACGTGGCCCAGCGCGTAGTTTGCCCGGCCATCACTAGGAGCGAGGGAAACGGCCTTTCTCGCAGCGGCCAGCGCTTCGTCGGGCATGCCGCGTTCCATCAAGGCCAGGGCGTATCCGGAGTGAATCTCCGTCCTTTCGCCGCCAGTTTCCAAGGCAGATTCGTAATGGGCGATCACGGCTGTTAGATCGCCAGAAGAGGCCGCTTCCGATGCTTTGAGTAGAAAGCCGTCTGCTTCGCCGAGTCCGATTTGCTCAAGCTTCTCCGTGGCTTTCCGGGCCTCCTCGTGGCGACCGAGGGCGTTCAGCACGATGACATAGAGCTGCCACGTTTCCGCATCTTTCGGGTTTTCGGTGAGCGAGTTTTCGGCGGCGCTGAGAGCTTCGTCGAGGCGACCGGCCTGGATGGCGTCCACGGCGGCGTTGTAGTATTCGATGCTTGGTACGGGCATGGGCGGGACGGTAGGGGTGCGCGGGCGGATTCCAAGGCAGAAAGGAACAAGAGTGGGTTTGTGGGAAAGATTCATTTAACCACAGATGAACAGGATGAACGCAGATGAACTAAGAGGATTTAGTTTCGCAGTTTTATCCTCTTCATCTGCGTCCATCCTGTTTATCTGTGGTTGAATTTCTTGAAATGTGGGCGGGCTGATGAATATGAAAGTTACGGCTTGTCTGGACGGATCGGGGTGGTTTCGTTTTGATCTCCCCACACGTGAGCCAGAAAACCTCCCCAACACCGCCTGCTGACCTTGAGATTAAGGACGCGCAACTCATCTTCAACCGGATCTGGAAAGAACTGGAGGATTCGTTCGGCGTGGAGAACCTGCGTTTCCCCAAGGAATTGATCCTGCTCGGCGGCGCGCCGGGTTCGGGCAAGGGGACGAATACGAACTTCATCCGCGAGGTGCGCGGGATCAAGGCCGCTCCCATTGTCATCAGCCAGCTTCTCGATTCCCCGGAAGCGCGCAAAATCAAGGCAGGTGGCGGCATGGTCGGCGATGAGGAGGTGCTGCGGCTGCTTTTCCACGAACTGCTCAAACCCGAGTTCCGCGACAGCGCGGTGCTCGATGGCTTTCCACGCACCAACGTGCAGGTGGAGTGTCTCAAGATGCTCTACGACCGTATGGTCATGCTGCGCAGGCAGTTTTCCGACACCCCGCAGGCGCATCATTTCCGCCAGCCGGTTTTCCACATCATGGTGCTCTTTGTGGATGAGGTGGAAAGCATCGCCCGCCAGCTCAGGCGCGGTCAGGAAACGCTCGCCCACAACGCGGAGGTGCGACACGCCGGGGTGGGGGAGCTGGAGGAGGAGAGGGCCACGGACTTCGATCCCGAACTCGCCCGCAACCGCTACCGCACTTTTAAGGAAAAGACCTACGACGCGCTCGTCTCACTGAAACAAATTTTCCACTACCATTTCATCAACGCTCAGGCACCCGTCGAGGAAGTGCGGCGGAACATCATCCGCGAGCTCGATTACCAGAGCTCGCTGGAACTCGATCCACGCACCTACGACACCCTCCGCCACATCCCGCTGGCGGATGAGATCGTGCTCCAAGCGCGGCAGGAGCTCGTGAACCGCCTCGACGGATACCAAGTGCAGCACCGTGAACTGCTCCAGGCGGTAGTTCACTTCGTCCAGGAAAAGATGATGCCGGTCATCATGCGCTACGCCGTCACCGGCCGCGCCACGATCAATACCGAGGAAACCCTTTTCCACGACACCCTTGCCGTGGCCATGCTCATCGATATCTTCTCCGAGCGGGGCTTTCAGGCCATGGTCGATATCCACCGCCTAGAGATCCCGGAAAAGGTCGATCTCACCACCGGCGAGATCACCACCCGCCACAAGCGCGTCTATCGCATGACGGTTTTCTTCAGCGGATCGAAGATCAGGAGAGGTTGAGCAGAAATTCGAACCACAACCGAAGCGAAGCGGAGATTGCCGGACTGGAAACTTCCCATCCTTCCGGCAAATGGACGCGGATGGACACGGATGATGAACTGGATTTCGAAAAGGAAAGCAGTATTGGGTGAGCTTTGGTGCCTGCGTTGCCAAGAGCATTCTCCTACAAAGTCTTATCCGCGTTTCTCCGCGTCCATCCGTGGTTCTCTTCTCCTCAAAAACAAGTTTCCGCTAGCCAGCGGAAAAGCCCACAGCTTAGATGTGCGCCCAACTACACTTCCATAAATGAAAGCACCTATCACCGTATCCATCACGGGAGCCGCCGGCCAGATCGGCTATGCCATCCTTTTCCGCATCGCCTCAGGTTTCGTCTTTGGCGAAGACCAGCCCGTCAACCTCCGCCTGATCGAGATCGAGCCGGGCCTACCTGCGCTGAAAGGCGTGGTGATGGAGCTGGATGACTGTGCGTTCCCGCTGCTGCGCGAGGTGGTGGCGACGACGGATCTCGACGAGGGTTTCATGGGCGCAAACTGGGCGCTTTTGATCGGCTCCGTGCCGC
>CAMBTF010000064.1 GCA_945870545.1 Akkermansia muciniphila | reverse complement strand
TGGCGGCGGATTGCATCCGCCATGCCGAGTCACGAATCATTGCTTTTGAAAGGCATGGCGGATGCAATCCGCCGCCACAAATGATTTGTCACCACTAGGCTTGCGTTTCCGGATGCACCTTTCCAAGCTATCCACATGCATCCTGATGTCGCGAAGTTGGTGGAGGCCGGTAAGATACCGAAGCCTGTGGGGGAACGTCTTAATCAGCTCTCACCAGGGAACTTCTGCCTCCACAAGTCCTTCGGAGCCGGGAAAATCATCGACTGGGACTTTGGCAGCAAGAAAATCACGGTCGATTTCGAGCGATCCAGCGGCCAGGAGATGGATCTCCAGTTCGCGATGCAAAAAACGGAATGGATCGCGCCGGACGACTTCCGCGCGGTAAAAATAGAGCAAATCGAGGAGCTGCGGAAGCTCGCGAAGGTCGATTCGGTCGCGCTCATTGTGCACATTCTCCAAAGCCACGGCGGCATGATCACCGGCGAGGCGATCGAGGCCCTAGTAAGCGGCACGGTGATCCCAGAGAAGGATTACAAGAAGTGGTGGGACGCCACGAAAAAGGCCGTCAAGGAAAGCCGCAAGGCGGTCGTGCCGACGAAACGCACGGAACCCATCGTGCTCCGCGATTCCGGCATCACCCCAGCGCAGGCGCTCCTTGCGGATTTCGAGGCTGCGAAGGACATCAAAGGCATGATCAAGGCGCTGGAAGCCATCGCGGCGGACATCGGCGCGTTCGAACAGGATACCGCAGCCCTCAAGCAGCTCATCATGGACATCGACGACGGCGCGAAAAAGGCCGCCCGTGTCCAACTCGGCCAGGCGATGCAGCTCATCGCCGCGCGCGATGAGGTGATCTGCGGCAGCAAGGCGCTGGAGCTCGATCCCGGCGCCGTCCGCCTCAGCGACCTCATCGCCGGCTCCGATCTCGGCAAGATCGCCGAGGAACTCGTCAACCTCCCCTCCACCCGCCAACGCGCCGTCTATGAGGCCTTCGGCACTGCTTTCGGCGATGCATGGATTTCGAAAATCGTCACGGTGTTCGACAAGGTCGGCGCGCGCGGTGTGACAGAGATCGCCCGTATCCTCGGGGAAAACAACGGCATGTCTGCCCTTACCGATCATCTCGGCTCCGCCCTCGCCCGGCGCGCCCTCGGCCCGGATGCCCTCATCTGGGTTTGCCGCGAGCGCAGCGGCGCTTCGGAATTGGTGTTCGGCGCGGACGTCGGAGCCTCCATCCTCAACCTCCTCGAAAACGACCATCTTTCCGACGGCCCCAGGAAAACCTCCCGTCTCCAGACCCTGCTTACCGAGGACAAGGCTCTGCTTTCCAATCTCGTGGAAGGCATGGATCTCAATGAGGCGCGCAACTTCGCCCGCCGCCTTCTCGATTGCCCGGTCTTCGGAGACCTTGAGAAAAAATCCCTCATGGCCCGCATCATCAAGGTGCGCCCGGAAACGGTGGAACTCGTCTCCGGCCAGAACGCCGCCAAACGCGAGGAGCCGCTGCTTGTTTCATGGGATTCCCTCGACAAGAAAAAGAAGGAACTCGAGGAACTCATCCGCGAAAAAATCCCGCAGAACCTCCAGGATGTGAAAATTGCCCGCTCCTATGGCGACCTTCGCGAGAACTTCGAATACAAGTCCGCCAAGGACATGGAGAAATTCCTTGCCCACCGCCGCGCTGCGCTGGAGCGTGAGATCGCCCTCGCACGCGGCACCGATTTCAAGGGAGCCGATACCAAAACGGTCAACATCGGCACCGTCGTCGTCCTCACCGATGAAAACGGCGTGGAGCAGACGATCACCGTGCTCGGCGCTTGGGATTCCGATCCCGATAAAAAGGAAGTCTCCTACCTTTCCGAGGTCGGCAAGGCGCTGATGGGACTCTCCATCGGCGATGACGCAAAGGTTCGCGATGTGGAAACGGAGCAAATGCGGACGTTGACGATCCAGTCGATCTCCGCTTATCACGCGTGAGGGAGCTCTTTCCCGAAATCAGAAACTTAACATCATGGATCTTACCACCATCGTAGAAATCAGGGGCCGCGAGGTCATCGACTCACGCGGAAACCCAACCGTCGAGGTTGACGTTTACCTCGAAGGCGGAGCAATGGGCCGCGCGGCCGTTCCTTCCGGCGCATCCACCGGCGAGCACGAAGCCCACGAGCTTCGCGACGGCGACAAAAACCGCTATCTCGGAAAAGGCGTGCTCAAGGCCGTCGAGGCCGTGAACGAAACCATCGCCGCCGAACTCCTCGGCTTCGATGCCACGGAGCAGGCAGCCATCGACGCCACGATGATCGAGCTCGACGGAACCCCGAACAAGAAGAAGCTCGGCGCGAACGCTGTTCTCGGCGTTTCCCTCGCCGTCGCCAAGGCCGCCGCCAACCAGCTCGGCGTGCCGCTCTACAAATACCTCGGCGGCCCGAACGCAAAGGTGCTCCCCGTCCCGATGATGAACATCATCAACGGCGGCGCCCATTCCGATGCCCCCATCGACTTCCAGGAATTCATGATCATGCCCATCGGCGCACCGACCTTCCGCGAAGGCCTGCGCTACGGCGCGGAGGTTTTCCACTCCCTCAAGAAAGTCCTGCACGACCGCGGCCTCTCCACCGCCGTCGGCGACGAAGGCGGTTTCGCCCCCGTCCTGAAAGATGCGGACGACGCACTCGCCACGATCTGCAAGGCCATCGAGAAAGCCGGTTACAAGGTCGGCGTGGACATCGCTATCGCACTCGATGTCGCCGCCTCTGAGTTCTTCGACAAGAAGAAGAAGAAATACGTCTTCAAGAAGTCCGACAAATCCGTCAAGTCCGCCGAGGAGCTCGTTGCCTACTACGCAAAGCTCCAGAAAAAATACCCGATCATCTCGATCGAGGATGGCTGCGACGAGAACGATTGGGCCGGTTGGAAAATCATCACCGAGAAGCTCGGCAAGACTACCCAGCTCGTCGGCGACGACCTTTTCGTCACCAACTCCAAGTTCCTCCAGAAGGGCATCGACCTTGGCGTAGCGAACTCGATCCTCGTGAAAGTGAACCAGATCGGCTCTCTCACCGAGACGTTTGATGCCGTCGAGCTCGCCAAGGAAAACGCCTACACCGCCGTCCTCTCGCACCGCTCCGGCGAGACCGAGGACAGCACCATCGCCGACCTCGCGGTCGCTACGAACTGTGGCCAGATCAAGACCGGCTCCATGTCCCGCTCGGACAGGATTGCGAAATACAACCAGCTCCTCCGCATCGAGGAAGAGCTCGGCGATGACGCGGTTTACGGAGTCTCCAAGCTGAAGGTGCTGAAGAAGTGACCGTGGCGGCGATCTACGGTCGCCGTTGTATCTTTTCATCATAAGCCCCGGCCCTGAAAAGCCGGGGCTTTTTGTTATCCATCGCACCTTTTCCCGCGAAGGCTTGGGGCAAGATCCATTCCGATCCGCTTTTTTGTTTCTTGATCGCCGCGTAATGCATAGGGTCTGGCAACAATATGCAGGAGGCGGCAAGGCAGAATCGTTTCAAAGTGGAGCCGTGGCTCGGCGGTATCGCCTTGCTGCTCCTCCTCATCGGCTGCGTGGTGGTGCTCAAGCCATTCCTTTCCTCCCTCATGTGGGCGGTGATCCTGGCCTATTCGCTCTATCCATTGCAGCGCCGGTTCACGTTGTGGTTCCGTGGATCGCGCACACTCGCGGCATGTTTTGTCACCCTGACCTTGACCCTCATACTCGCAGGCCCCGTGCTTCTCATCGGCCTGAGGCTCGTAGAGGACGGCAGGGCTTTTGCAGCAGCCACCAAGAATTGGTTCCTTACAGCCCCCCAAAAAACTCCGGCGTGGATCGTTGAATTGCCGGTCATCGGCGAAGAGATCTCCGCGTATTGGACAGGGTTCAGCGATGACCGGAATCGCTGGATAGAGGATCTGGAAAAAGCCTCAACGGCAGGCAGGCATAGCGTACCGAATGGCAAGTTGGCGGTAGAAGCCAAGGATGACACCCCCATTAAAGGTGTGGATACGGATGTACTCGCCTATGCAAAAGCGGAGGAGGCAAAGGAAATGTCTGAAAAGCTGGTGGCTTTGCTGGGCAGATCCTTGGGCGTGGCCCAAAAGGCCTTGGTAACCGCCGGACTGGCGGTGGGACAAGGCGTGACTCAGGTGATCCTCAGCGCCTTTCTCGCGTTCTTCTTCCTAAGGAACGAGACCGCCCTCTCGGACCGGCTCAAGGTAGGGGTCGAGCGTTTGGCTGGTGCACGTGGTAAACACCTGCTCAAAATTGCGGGTGATACGGTTCGCGGTGTGGTTTACGGGGTTCTCGGGACGGCACTCATCCAGTCGGTCATTGCGGTCATAGGTTTAACTATCGCTGGCGTGCCGGGCGCGGTCTTTCTTGGAGTGGTGACGTTTTTTCTGGCTGTAATCCTCCCCTTCGGCCCACCCATCGTCTGGATCCCAGCGACGCTGTGGCTCTTCGCCCAAGATCAGCCAGGTTGGGGAGTTTTCATGGCACTCTGGGGACTTCTGGGGATCAGTAGCGTCGATAACGTAGTCAGGCCCCTGATCATCAGCCAGGAAACCAAAATGCCCTTCGTGCTGATTTTCTGCGGTGTCATCGGCGGCGCGCTCGCCTTCGGGTTGGTGGGCCTGTTCCTCGGCCCGACAATGCTTGCCGTGGCATATCGTCTGATCGACGAGTGGACTATAAATCCAGCTCTACCGACACCGTCGGCAATCGGCGAGTCAGATAGTTAGCGCTGGGACGATTTGCCAAAGATGATTTCCGGAGCCAGCAGATAAGGATAGCTCTTCACTTGCCTATTTAGCAACGGATCTAACCGCCACAGACAATCTGAACCGGCGTTCCGACCTGCACCACCTCATAAAGTTTGGCAACAAAGTCCTTCGGCAAGCGGATGCAGCCATGGGAAAGCGGCGTGCCGGGCTTGGCGATTTCCCCGGCATGAAGGCCGATGCCATAGGTTGTGATCCGCATCCAGTGATGCATCTCTGCGCCCCGATACTCATGCCCGGGTGGCACAGGTGTGCTCGGCTTCGCGCTCGGCACGGCCACTTTTCCTTCCGCATCGGCGATCCATCCGTAGCGGTTCGAGACCTTCAGCGGCATTTTCTCCGTGATCTTGTAATGACCCGGCGGGGTGGCATGTCCCTCACGTCCGGTGGATACCAGCGACCATCCGATCTGCCTTTCACCACGAAGGTATTCCGCCTTCTGCTTTTTGAGATCGATGCGGATTTTCAACGGTTCACCTGCACCCGTATCCTCCCACTCATACATCACGATTTCCGCCTTTTTCGGCGGAGCGGGCTTCATCAGTTCGCAGGAAACAGCCAGCAGAGGAAACAGGGCGCACGCGAGACATCGGATAATCCGCAGGGACTTTGTGAGAATGGAATTCATCGGCAACAACCCCCAAGGGATGCATCGCATGGCAGCAAAAGTCGTAAGCGACGGGCAAGCATTTTTTCAAAACCACCTTCAATCATTGTTCATGATACGAAAAAACCACCGGGGCTTACCCGGTGGTTTTTCAAATAGGATGGGATCCGAAAATTAGGCGAGGGTGCCTTCTTTCTTCTCTTCCTTCTCGTGCTTGTCGCCTTTGCCGCACTTGCCGCAATGGGCGAGGGTGGATTCCTCAGCGGCTTCCTCCTTATCGCACTTCTTCTTGCACTTTTCGGCGAGCTGGCCGCCTTCTTTCTTCTCTTCCTCTTCCTTCTCGTGCTTGTCGCCTTTACCGCACTTGCCGCAATGGGCGAGGGTGGATTCTTCGGCGGCTTCTTCCTTGTCGCACTTCTTCTTGCACTTGTCGCCGGCGATCAGGGTGCCTTCCTTTTTCTCTTCCTCGTGCTTTTTGCACTTCTCGCACTTCTCGCCTTCCTTGCAGTCCTTACACTTTTCGCACTTGCCGCAATGGGCGAGGGTGGACTCCTCTTCGGCAGCCTCTTCCTTATCGCACTTCTTCTTGCACTTTTCGGCAACGAGGGTGGATTCTTCCTTGGCCTCTTCCTTGTCGCACTTTTTCTTGTCGCACTTGTCTGCGAAGGCGAGTGGAGCGGTAATCATGGCTGCGCAGAACGCAGTGAGTAGTAGTTTCATGGTCTGTTTTTTTAGTTGTTTGGTTTGATGGGTCGATTCCCCTAAGAATCGTAATCGAAAGGTAGAGCCGCGCCAGCGAAATTTATTCGGATCATTTCAGGAAATTTGCGGAAAAAATCACCCGATCCACGCGAGGAACTCCTGATTCCCGTCCGTCCCGGCAATGCTGGCGGGGATCACTCCCTTCCACTCACGCCCATGATTCTCCGTCACGAAGCGCCGGATTTTCTCCACCGCCCGTTCCCTAAGCTCCTCCTCGCGGACGATTCCGCCTTTCCCCACATCCTCCCGCTCGAGCTCAAACTGGGGCTTGATCAGGCAAACGACCTCGCCGCCTTCCGCGAGCACGCCGAATACGGCGGGCAGCACCTTGGTCAGGGAAATGAACGAAAGATCCATCACCGCCAACCGCACTTTTTCCCCGAGATCGGCTACCTCCATGTGGCGGGCGTTGAATTTTTCACGTGAAACCACGCGCGGGTCGCTGCGCAGTTTCCAGACAAGCTGGTTCGTCCCGACATCGACAGCGTGGACTTTCGCCGCGCCGCGTTGCAGCAGGCAGTCGGTGAAACCGCCCGTCGATGCCCCCACATCCAGGCAGACCCAGCCGCTGACATCGATGCCAAAATGTTCCAGCGCTCCCTCCAGTTTCAATCCCCCGCGTCCGACGAACCTCGGCTTTTCCTTGATCTCGACCACCGCCTCCTTGCCAAACCTCTCTGCGGGCTTGTCCACGACGTGCCCGTCCACCTTCACCTCCCCGGCGAGCACCAGGCGTTTCGCCTGCTCGCGGGATTCGCACATCCCACGGTTGAACAGCAGCGCATCAAGTCGGTCTTTCCTCACGGGGCCAAGCTTAGGCGTTTCCGCCGCGCGTTCCAACCCGCTTCTTCGTCGGCGAGCAACCTAATCTCATTAAGACTCTACCTCCCCTGTCACTGGCAGGTTGTCCACGCTGAAGCCGTAGGGTTCCGGACGTCCGAATTCGTTGCGCGTCCGCCCCCATCCTGGCGGACGCGCGGTGACCGGCGGGTTCGATTGTGGGTAAAGTGTCCCGCCGCTGCGCTCGCGCATGCGCCCCAATGGCTTTGGTTGGCACCATTCGTTCACCGGCTCCAGATCATCTGTGTCCATGCTTAGGACTATGGCTGGTAACGAGGCATACAGACAATGGGGTGTTGACCCCAAAAACGAACGGAGCTCGTTGCCGCGTCCCAGCGTCTTGAGACCAGGGGAGCGTGCCTACTTCCTTTATTCCTGAAAGAATTCCTGCTGGGCGCGCTGATTCTGCTCCTTGTCGATGTCGCGGAGAGTGAGGCTCTTTTCAAATTCCAGCGAGTAGGTGTAGCGGAGGGAGGTGGTCAGGATGGGTGCCGCGACCTCGCCCGCACGGCCCTGGAGCTTGGCAGCCTCTTCGGGCGGGCGGCTGCGGCAGGCCACCGAGTGGACAAGATTAGGAAAGGGCATAACCAGAAAGATAGGTCTTTTCAGGTTTTTAAATAGGTAAACAGCTCATACGGTCTTTCAAAGATCGCACTGAAAATGATCGAACGATCCCGCCACCGGGAGAATTTTAGGTGATCCACTGCTTGTGAAAAAATTCACAAAGCACGCTTGCGGCTCCATGGCAGGGCGCACATAGTCCGCGCGGTTCTTCCGAACCGCGAATCCGCCGATTTATTGCCAGACATGAGCGACTCCCCCATGGCCACCGCCGAAGCGAAACTTCCCAAGGACATCGCCGCCGAAAAAGGCATGGTGAATGTCCAGATCGATGGAGTTTGGCACCAATTCCCCAAAGGCACCCGCATGATCGAGGCTTGCCGCTCGGTGAAACGGGATGTGCCGTATTACTGCTACCATCCGAAGCTTTCCGTCCCCGGAAATTGCCGCATGTGCATGGTGCAGATGGGAATGCCGCCGCGCCCCGCGCCCGGCCAGGAACCGACCCGCGATGAGAACGGCTACGAACCCATCGGCTGGATGCCGCGC
>CAMBTF010000063.1 GCA_945870545.1 Akkermansia muciniphila | reverse complement strand
AACCCACTCGATCGGCTTGCCGTCGTAGCGGGGGTGCGCCGGATTCATGGAAACATGCAGCGGCTCAAGCTTCGGGCTGTCCTTCTGGACGTGCTGGTGGCAGTTCCAGCAGGTGTTGCCGCTAGGGATATTGGAATGCCCGGAAACGTCCGCGAACGAATGGCAGTAACGGCAATCGAGGCCGAGCTGATCGACGTGGATCTTGTGTGAGAACGGGATCGGCTGGTTCGGTTTATATCCTACTACTTGTGCCTTCGGCGTGGCGTAGTAGTTAAATGCGACAACGACCCCGGCACCCACCGTTCCGAGGCAAAATGCGATTTGTAGCGGCAGCAGGTTGGACCAGCGTGGGAAAATGTTCGCCATGGGAGTAAAATGGGATGCGGCATCGCGCCGCGCGGGAACGTGGTAGCTTGTGAAAAATTTCACAAGCGTTTTTCTTGAACAATTTATCTTTTTCGACCGCTGGGATATTTTGTTCCAAATCAGTTTTAAAGGGTGATGAAAACCTCATCGGATCACTCCGGCAACGGGTCGTGGCGGAAGCGGTAGTGCTGTTTCCGGATCATCGTGTCGTAGGGCGTATCAATGAGCGGATAGCGCAGCAGAGCGCGCTCCGACCATTTCAACGCCCCCGCGCGGTCGCCCATGGCGAAGCGGACTTCCGCCATCGTGTCTAGGTATGCCGCTTGTCCGGGGTTTTCCGCGAGTGCGGCCTGGAGATGCTTTTCCGCCTCGGGAAGCTTCATCCGGGCACGTGCTGCGAGCCATGCGGCGGTGTTGCGGGCATTGTCGCAATCGGGAAAACGCTCGATCACGGTGGAAATTTGCGCCCACGATTCACCGAACCATTTCTCAAGCTCCTTGTTGAGGCCGACCTTGCGGAGCATCGGAAAGAAGTCGTCCGCGAGAATGCCGTCGGTCTTGAAATTCTGGTAAATTCCATCCAGCAGGGCGATGGCTCGCTTCCGGTCATCGGGCAGTATGGCGAGCGCTTTCGCCAGATCGGCGTTAAAGCGCGCCTTCGAGTAACTGGCAAGGGCAAGGTATCCGCCTGAAAAATCCTCGCTCACGTTGGCCTGCGCCAGGGTCTCGTAGCAGGAAGCCGCGATCTCCCAACGGCCATCCTCAAACATCGAGCGGGCATACGTATCGAGAAAGGCCACAAAATCGCTTTCGGAAACATTCGCGTGCAAGGCGGCGCGGCGATACCAGACCGCCGCCCGTTCCGCATCACCGCCATAGACGTAGAGATTTCCGATACGGGAACAGCTCTGCGAATATCCGAGGGAAAGCTTTTCGGCGAGCGCGTCATGTTCTGCGGCACGTTTTGTGAAACCCGCACGCCGCAAAGTGACGGCCAGGTAAGCATGATAATCGGGTGAGTGTTTCATCTGGTCGCCTTTCTCCTCAAGGATGCCGACTGCATCCTTCCAACGCGACGCGGCGCTGAGATACTTGTCGATCCACGGCCACATCGCGGAGGCTCTGGATTCCTCGCTGAGCGCATCGCGCGCCTTTAGGGCGGTCGCCACATCCTGCCTCGCGACCGCCAGCATGCGTATCCTTTCAAGATGGTCTTGCTTGTCCGCTTCCGGGCTTTTTTTGATCGCTTCCCAGGCCTTATCCAACCACTTGTCGTACAAATGAGCGGGATCGGGCCCCACCCCGAAGAGAGCCATCATGACGCGGAGCGTGTCGGGACGGCTCATGCCCGGCTCGATCTCCGCGACCCAAGCCAGCCATTCCGAGACCTCCGGCTCCTCGCCGAAAGCCATGGAGAAAAGCTCCCCCCAGCGGTTCTCGTCATCGCCGGCCCAGATCGCACCGGAGGCCGCCGCGAAACGCGGGGCGCCGGAAACGGGTTCGAATAGGGAACCCATGAAATTGATGAAGCTCTCGGGTCGCTCCTTCGCATAATTCGCCAGCGGCGCCGAGTAAGCCTCGCCAAGTTCCTTCGAGAGCCCGCGCGTTTCCATGAAGTCGGCGATCATCAGCAGTTGCAGGAGCGGCGTGCCGTCGCCCCCATTCTCCTCTTCATCGATCATCTTCGCGAAACGCTCTTTAACCCACGCGTTGTAATCGGGCTTCTCCGGATCGAGCACTAAGGTCTCAAGCGCCTCAGCGATGCGTTCCTGGGAGAGGTAATGCTGAAAAGCCAGTTGGGGATTTGCCTTCGCCTCGTATTTCTCCGCCTCCGCCATCCTGCCAAGCGCGGCGAGCGACGCGACCGCCTGCGCTTGTTCGTTGGAGTCACGGTCATTCAGGATCTGTAAAAGCGGCGCGAAATCGGAGTCGTTGACCTTTTTTCCCTCCCAGCGTTTCAGCGCGATATCAATATAGTCTGGCAGTGCTTTGGCTCCCCTTACGCCGTTACCGTTCTGGCGGATCCAAAGCGTCGGATCACCTTGCAGCACTTTGAGACCCGCAAGCAACCGCGTGCGCTTGGACTCCTCCGCCAGCCGCACCGCTCCATCCAAATCGCCCCTGACCCGGAGCAACGTGATTTTCCAATCCTCCGTCGCCACATCCTCGGGGGCAGGCGGATCCTCCATCCCCTTGCCGAGTTTCCCCATGCTCCGATAAACCCACGCCAAAGCGATCAGATCGTTCGGTTCCTTCGCCGACATCCTCAGCAGTTTTTCCGCTGTCTCGAAATCATCCGACGCCAGAGCCTGCCGTGCGCCCAGCAATGCGACACCGCGGATCGATACGGCCATCATCTGCTTCACTTTGGGGCGTTTCTCCATCGAGTAAAGTTTCAGGAGCTGGTAATAGGCCTTCATCTGCCGCAGCTCTTGAATGTGGTTCACCTTCAGGTTCTGCGGAGCCGTCTGGTATCGCTGGATCTGCTCGAAAATCTCCAGAGGAGTCTCGGGCCTGATGCGCAGCTCCACTTTCTCAAGGACAGCCGCCGCGCGCTTCGCCCTTTCCGGATCATCGGAAACACTGGCCGCGCGCAGCATTTCGAGAGCCGCCTCGCCCTTTTCCCAGAGAGCACGGGTGGCATCCTCCCTTTCGCGGAACGAATCCGATGCCAGCCGCGTGACCAAATCCTCCACTCCCTCCGCGCCGGCTTTCGGGCCTGCCGCCTCCGCCGCGAATGCCGCGCAAGCCATCAGGGACAACAGGGAAAGCGTTGCGGGAAACTTCATATGTGGGGGAAACATGACCCGTCTGGTGGAGGTTTCAACCTCGCCGTCGAAAAAAAGGGGAACCGCTGTGCCGTCCTTGGCGCTGTGAGCCACGTTCCGGTCGCTCAAAAAGTGGGGTCGTCCTTCGGGTTGCATGTCTTCCTAGGAAGGCATGACAATCGCCCGGCGGTTAGTGACCCCGTAATATTCACATCGGTCCGGGCCAGCTACCAAACTAGTCGAACACAGCAGTAGGCCGCCAATCTATCCACGCCCCCCGCCCCGCGCAACAATTTTTCGGATGGCTCCGGTGCGGCGTGTTGCCTTATTGCGCGACTCATCCGAAAGGTTAGCCGTCGAATCCATCCAACTCTTTGATCATCTACGTCCATTCATGTCAACCGCTGCGGTTCCCTTTCTTTTTTTAGGCTCAACACCCTTTCCGTATCACCCTGAAACCCACCGATAAGGAAGCCTCCACATGTCTCGCCCACCCACCATTCATTCACCTACAAACAAGTGATGATTTTTTTGGAGAGTTGAAAGTTGCCAACCCCGCCCACCCGCACCTAGTTTCCCCTCTCCCAACTCAGAACTTAATGAATATCGTCGTCGAAAAACAGCCGAAATGCGTCGCAGTCCTCAACGTGGTGGTTCCTGCCGCCGATGTCGCGGCGAAGCGCACGAAGATCGCCTCCACCTACGCCTCGCAGGCAAAGATCGCCGGTTTCCGCCCCGGCAAAGCGCCAAAAAATGTGGTCCAGCAGCGATTCGGGAAACAGATATTTGAAGAGCTGACCGATGCGCTTTTCGGCGAGGCCTGCGATCAGGTGTTGGAAAAGGAGAACCTCAAGGTGCTCGATTTCGGATTTCCCGATAACCTCAACGAGCGCCCGGACGGCTCCATTACTTTCGAAACGAAGCTGATCCTCGCTCCGGAAATCACACTACCGGAATACAAGGGCATTGAGGTGAAAGCCCCATCCGCCAAAATCACCGATGAAGAACTCAATGCGCAGCTCCAGGAGCTTCGCGAGCGCCTCGCAGAGTTCGAGGATGTCGATGGCCGCCCCCTCCAGGCGGATGACATCGCGGTCGTCGATTTCACCACCACATGCGGCGGGCTGCCTCTGACCGAAGTGATCGGCGACAAAGGCCAATACCTCGCCAAGCGTGAGAACCATTGGCTGCCGGTCAAGGAAGGCGATTTCCTTCCCGGCTACGCGGTGCAACTCACCGGCTTGAACATCGGAGATGAAAAAGCCGTGACCATTTCGCTCGGCGAGGATTTCCCCTTCGAGGAACTTCGCGGCAAGGAGATCACCCTCCAGACCACCCTCCAAGGCATCAAGGCCAACAAACTGCCGGAACTCGACGACGCCTTTGCTGAAAAGCTCCTGCCCGGCAAGACTCTCGTTGAGCTCAAAGACCTCATCAGCGGCAACATGACCCTGGAAAAGGCGAAGCAGATCAGCGAGTTCAAGGTCAACCAGATCGTCGCTCACCTGAATAAATCGGTCAGCTTCGAACTGCCCGAGGAAATCGTCCTGCGCGAGACACAAAGCCAGGCCGACAGCCTCGTCGAGGAAGGCAGCAAGCACGGTGCCTCCGAGGAGGAGATGATGGCGCGCCAGGAGGAAATCTTCTCCCTCGCCACCGAGCGCGCCGTCACGAACCTCCGCACGAATTTCCTCCTCCAGGAAATCGCCGCGGCCGAGAAAATCACCGTGCCTGATTCGGATTTGTTCGCCCACATCTCGCGCATCGCGACCGCCCGCAAGGAGCCGATCAAAAAGGTCATCAAAGATCTCCAGCGCACCCGCGGCATCCAGTCGATAAACAGATCACTCCTCATCGGCCTCACGATTGACTTCCTCGTCGAACACGCGAACGTAACGGAAGTTTCCGCCGAGGAACTCGAAGCCACACCCGCCGAATCACTATGAACCTTTTCCCACCCTCCAACAGCGCCTCCCCGCAGGCCCCGCAAAACAGCTACTACGTGCCCATCGTCATCGAGTCCGATGGCCGCGGCGAGCGCTCGTTCGACATCTACTCGCGCCTGCTGAAAGACCGCATCATTTTCATCACGACCCCCATCGATGACGGCGTAGCCGCGTCCGTGATCGCGCAGTTGCTTTTCCTCCAGATGCAGGATCCCAAAAAGGACATCCACATCTACATCAACTCCCCCGGCGGTTCCGTCACCGCCGGCCTTGCGATGTATGACACGATGCAGTTCCTCACCTGCGACGTGAACACCTACTGCATCGGTATCGCCGCCTCCATGGGTTCCGTGCTGCTCACCGCCGGAACCAAAGGCAAGCGCTACTGCCTGCCGAACTCCCACGTGATGATCCACCAAGTCTCCGGTGGAGCACAGGGCACCGCCTCCGACGTGGAGCGCACGATCGGCTTCATGTTCAACCTCAAGAAACGCCTCAACGGCATCCTCGCCAAGCACACCGGCAAGACCATCGAGGAGGTCGAGCATGACTCCGACCGCGACAACTACATGACCGCCGAGCAATCCGTCGCCTACGGCCTCGTGGACAAGGTTCTGGAATCACGCAAACAGCTCCCCGACGCCATCCAAGCGGAGATCGAGAAAAAGGACTAATTTCAGCGTTTCAGTTTTCAGCATTTCAGTTTTTATTCCACCATGGCTCGCGCGTCCAATCTCACCATGTGCTCTTTCTGCGGAAAGAGCCACTCAGAGGTCAAAAAACTCATCGCCGGTCCCGGTGTTTACATCTGCAACGAGTGTGTGGATGTCTGCTCCAATATCCTCGCGAAGGAACTGAACCCGCCCGAGTCCAAAGGCAAAAAGAACAAGGGGAAATCCTCCCACAAGCGCGAGGAAATCCCGACCCCCGCCGAGCTCCTCCACGAGCTCGACCAATATGTGATCGGCCAAGAGATGGCGAAAAAAGTCCTCTCCGTCGCCGTTTACAACCACTACCTCCGCCTCAACCAGAACAACCTTGGCGTTTCCGCCGAGTTCAAGGATGTGGAGATCGAGAAATCAAACGTCCTCCTACTCGGCTCCACCGGCTCCGGGAAAACCCTGCTCGCCCGCACTCTCGCCCGCGTGCTTGACGTGCCTTTCTGCATCGTCGATGCCACCACGCTCACCGAGGCGGGATACGTCGGTGAGGATGTGGAAAACATCATCCTCCGCCTGCTGCAGGCCGCGGATTTCGATGTCGAGCGCGCCGAGCGAGGCATCATCTACGTCGATGAGATCGACAAGATCGGCCGCAAGACCGAGAACGTCTCCATCACCCGGGATGTTTCCGGCGAGGGCGTCCAGCAGGCTCTCCTGAAAATCCTCGAAGGCACCGTCTGCAATGTCCCCCCGCAGGGCGGCCGCAAGCACCCGCAGCAGGAATACATCCAAGTCAACACCGAGAAGATCCTCTTCGTCTGCGGCGGCGCATTCGTCGGGTTGGAAGACATCGTCAAACGCCGCCTCGGCAGCAAGACCCTTGGCTTCCACTCCGATAACCAGACCAACAACGACCTCGACGAGAAGACCTCGAAAATCCTTGAGAAAGTCCTCCCGGAAGACCTCCTCCACTTCGGCCTGATCCCCGAGTTCATCGGACGTCTTCCCGTCATCACTTCCCTTCGCAAGCTCACAGAGGACGAGCTAGTCCGCATCCTCACCGAGCCGAAGAATGCCTTGGTGAAACAGTATTCCAAGCAACTCGCGCTCAACAGCGTGAAGCTGCGCATCACCCGCGATGCCCTCCGTGCCATCGCGAAACAGGCCGTAGATCGCGGCACCGGTGCCCGGGCCCTCCGCTCCATTTTCGAGAAACTGATGCTCGACGTCATGTTCGATGTCCCCTCCCGCGGCGATATCGAAGGTGTCTGCATCAACCGCCACGTGGTCGAGGGAACGAAGTCCCCTTCCCTGCGCCGCCGCAAACTGGACGCGGATGCGGACGCGGATGCGGCATAATAGGGAGAAGGAGTTTCAAACCCCTTTCTCATACCCATGGGCACGGCAGCCGAAGGCAGCCGCTCCTTGCGCTTCGCGGATGTGCTGATTTTAATCCTTCTTCTTCAGCAGCGGGAAAAGCACCACGTCGCGGATTGTCGGCGCGCCGGTGAGCATCATCACGAGGCGGTCGATGCCGATACCAATACCACCGGCGGGCGGCATGCCGTGTTCGAGGGTTTCGATGAAATCGTAATCGACCTTCTGCTCCTCCTCACCGCCGGCCTGGTGCTCGAGGCGCTCGCGCTGGAGGTCGGGGTCGTTGAGCTCGGAGTATCCCGGTGAAATTTCCTGGCCGTTGATGATGAGTTCGTAAACCTCGACCGTCCTACCGCCGGGCGTGACTTTCGCCAGCGGAACCAACTCGCTGGCGACGCGCGTGACGAAACAGGGATCGAAGGTGTGCTCCTCGACTTTTTTCTCAAAAACCTGCTGGATGACCTCAAAATCCTCCATGTTCTCGGAAAGTTGCACGCCGAGCTGCTCGCATTTCGCGCGGCGTTGCTCCGGGGTGATGTCGAAGAAATCATCGCCCGCCGCGCCCTTGATCAGGTCGTGGTAGTTCGCGCGTTTCCAGGGGCGGGTGAGGTCGATGGTGCGGGTGACATTACCGTCCTCGTCCTTGTGCTCGATCTTCAGTCCGCCGCAGAATTTCTCCGCGAGGTGGCAGGTCATTTCCTCCACGAGGTTCGCCATTTCCTCGAAATCGGAGAACGCCCAATAGGCCTCCAGCATGGTGAATTCGGGGTTGTGGCGGCGCGAAATGCCCTCGTTGCGGAAGTTGCGGTTGAGTTCGAAGACTTTCGTGAAACCGCCGACCAGCAGGCGCTTGAGGAAAAGTTCCGGCGCGATGCGCAGGGTGAGCGGCATGCCGAGGGCGTTGTGATGCGTCTCGAACGGGCGTGCGGCAGCTCCACCCGCCACCGATTGCAACATCGGAGTCTCCACTTCCAGGAAGTCCCGCG
>CAMBTF010000062.1 GCA_945870545.1 Akkermansia muciniphila | reverse complement strand
CCCGGGAAAGCAGCGGAGATGCGGAACATGAACATGGAGGAAATCATCGAGCATCTGGAGAAAACAGGCCAGACGATAGGCCTGCCCGACCTGACCGCGGCGAAGATATTGAGGATGCGGGTGAGGTACTTCACGGACGGGGCGGTGATCGGCAGCAAAGCGTTTGTGAACGAGGCGTTTGCAGGGGCGCGGGAGAGGTTTTCGGAGAGGAGGAAGGACGGAGCGCGGCGGATGCGGGGCAGCGGCGCGGCGGCGAAGGGTTTGCTATGGAGTATTCGTGATCTGCGGGTGGGAGTCGGCTGAATTTCCTGCAGGACTAGACCGTTTGCCAAAAGTCTGTGCTTTTATTTGGAAGGTTGGGGCAAGATTCCCCAACAACGGCCTGGGGCTGGAATCCCCAGCCACGATTCAATACGAAAGGACTTTTGGCAGACGGTCTAACCTCAGAATTAAAAAAAGGATGCACTCATAGGCTCAGCCATTGCCATGCTCCATGCAGATGAGCCTCAGCTCGGCGCGGCACAGTTTCCCCAGGTCAGTGCGTGGGAAGGATGGCATGGAGAGCGGGTAGGTGAAGCGTTCGGGGCCGGGAGCTTGGGATTGGTAGGTGGCGTAGGCCACTTCGGCGGCGGCGCCGGGGTTTTCAAAGACGGCAATGAGGGCGTTCTCGCGGCGGGGATCGGGGATGGCGATGACGGCGAAAGTGCCTTCCTGGATATTGCCTTGAGCGAGTTCGAGGAAGCGCTTTTCCACGGCTTCCAGATCGACGAGTTCGCCCATGACTTTCACCAGCGAATCGTTGCGGCCTCGGGGGACGAGGGTTCGGGCGGAGACTTCGACACGATCTTGCGTCGTGAACCATTCCCCTTCCCTAGGGCGGAAGACGCCTTGCTCGATCATACCAGCGAAGAGGGCTTCGCCTTTGATGCGGAGCAAGCCCCCGGGCGTCTCCTCCGCTTCCCAGAGCGGGAGGAGCTCCAGCGGAGAGGCGGCGTACGGTGATTCTAGTAGTTCGATGTTTTGGGTGGCGATCTGGGAGGCGGCTTCGGTCATGCCGTAGCTGGCGAGCACGGGCCAGCCGTTGTCGCGTGCGGCTTGGCCGGATTCGTCGGAAAGTTTGCCGCCGCCGACCACGACGGCTACCAGGGAACGCGGGGCGTGGAGACCGGCGGCGAGAAGGTCGTGGATCTGGGTGGGGACAAGGGAGACGTGGGTAACACTCTCGTCCTCGATCCATTTCGTAAAGCGGACCGCGTCCCATCTCCCTTCGTAAACGGCAAGCCCGCAACCCGCCGCGTAGGCCCGCGCGGCGACGCCAAAGCCGCCGACGTGGTTCAGCGGCAGGGCGAGTCCCCAGGCGGATGCTGCATCGACGCGCAGCCATTCGTTTACCGCCCGCGCAGAGAGGAGCAGAGATTCCTTCGTCAGGACGATCTGTTTCGCTGCGCCAGTGCTGCCGGATGTTTGGAAAGAGACGACTCCGCCATCCTGCCAGAACTCCGCGTTAAGGATGGTCTCGATCTGCACTGTGCTTCCTTTCTCCAAATTAAAGTTTAAAGTTTAGGATTTAAAGTTTCTCCCACGTGAGTGCGGCGAGGGCGTCGTCGAAACCGAGACCTGTGCCTTCGGGGACGGTGAAGTCCGGTTTCCACGCACCGAGGGATTCGGTGAAGGCGTCTTTTTCGAAAAGATGATGCGTCTGCAATCCGCAGGTGCCCGTGATGCCGGGAAAGATGATACCCATCCGCGCGGCTTCCCACGCGGCAAAGGCTTGGCCGACGGGGTGATCCATATAGCTGGTGTAAACAACCGCCTGTCCGTTCATCCCGGCGGCTTCGGCGAGTGGGAAAGGCTCGTCCACGGCGGGCTTGATGACCATGACCTGCGCCGCCTTGCGGTGCGGGGCGGACTCGCGATCCACGGCGAGGCGGATGCGGTGTTTTTTCCAAAGCGCTTGCCACACGGTTTCCGAAAAAGGGCAGATGTCCTCGATGAAGTCGATCGCCATGCGCGCTTGCGGGGAAAGACCTGTTAGAAAAGCATCGGCGGTGGTGGGGTCGAGGGATTCGTTGAAATCGAGCCGCCAGCGGAGCTGCGGGTGGGCTACGAGCATGATTTCCAGGAAATCCGTCTCGGCAGTTAGATCGCGGCCGGCCTTCATTTTCACGGTATCGAAACCGGCCTCGACAGCGGCGGCGAGGTCCTTGGCGTCGGCGTTCACAAGGGTCGCGTGGCTGCGTGGGACCTCCATTTCCTCGAAGAGGGATTCCTCACGGGAGCGGGCGGCGTTGTCGAACTCCGCGCAGCGCATGGCTCGTCTAACAATCGGCCAGAAGCGGCGGCCGCGGAGGTCGTCGAGGCATTTCTCCAGCGGCGGATCGCCTAGTTCCGGCCAGGGGTGGATGCAGCCGTAGCCCTCGCCGACGCGGATCAGCGCTCCGAAGAACTCGCGGCGGTTGGAGAGGGAGTTGAGGAATCCGCGCGACCTGAGCCGGTAGGGCGAGATCCAGACATCGGTGCGTTCGAGGAAATCCATGATGGTTTAGCCGACGAGTTCGGAAGCGATGGCGAGCCACTCCTGCTCCGGGGTGAGATGTTTTGGTGGTATGGGTTTTCCGGCGCGGGCATACCAGTAGCCTGCGTTGCCGAGATCGCCCTCCTCACGGTGGAGCCAGGCGTGGATCCATGATCCGGCGGTTCCGGGGATCTCCTGGCAAAGGTCGTGGGCGGCGTCCCATTTCCCGGCGCGGGCGTGCCAAAGCGCCTTGGCAGCGGGGCTGATACCGGCGGGCGGCGCGGGATCACTGGTGGCAGATTGTAAGAGTTCTACGGCGGTCATGATGACGGACGTAGCGAAACGCAGGCGGCGCGGCACGGCAAAGGAAATATCGTCACCCCTTTTCCCTTGGCGAAGGCCGTCCGCTCGGGCATTTATGAAGATATGAAGAACGCACTGCCCTGCATCGCCCTCGCCGCCGGCCTTTTCCTCACTCCCTACACCTCCCACGCGGATCTGCCGGGCCTCAAGAAGCAACCGTGGCTCGGTTATTTCCTCGGTATGGAGACGAAGAGGAAATTCCGCTTCGGCGTAACAGCCAAGGGACAGGGTGTGCTTAGCGCCCTGAAAAGCGATGGCCAGCCGGTGTATATGAACGACCCGATCCAGATCAATTTCGATGTGTTAGAGACTACGCCGGATGGGAAAACCATTAGGAAACAGTTCCGTTCCGATTCCCTAGCGACCGATCAGGAAGCGTCCGAAGACCCGAAAAGCCCGGTCACATTCCGCGGCATGGTCACAGGCGACGCGACGTTCGAGGTCACGGTCTCCCCGGAGCAGGGCGGATTTTCCGTGAGCGGCAGGATCACCGACAAAGGCACCATCACCAACCCGCTCCACTTTGCGATCAGCGCGGATTTCACCCCGTATGTGAGCAAGCCCGGCGATGACGAATCAGAGATCGAGCGTTTCCAGAAACGCGCAAAAAAGGATGTGCTCCGGTATGAGACCGTTACGGGGAAACGCGAGAAGCTCGAGTTCCTTGAGGAAACGAATCCCGCTCTCAGCGTCCCTGAAGCCATCACCAAAGCGCAGATCGAGACGGATGGCTACGGCGGCATCGAGTTCACGCTTCAGGCTTCGGAAAAGTCGCAGCTTACCTTCGACGACAAGGGGTCGAGGCCGCTATGGAAAGGCTTCACGCTGTGCTGGAAGGTGGATGAGAGTGTCGATACCGCGACCCAGAAGCTCACCATCACCGCGAGATAGATAACGCGGTGGCCGCCGGTCAATGCCTGAAGTGGCGGTGGCCGGTGAAGACCATGGCCATCCCGGCCGCATCGGCGGCGGCGATGACTTCCTCATCGCGCATGGAGCCGCCGGGCTGGATGCAGGCGGTGGCACCCGCATCGATGGCGGATTGTAGGCCGTCGGCGAAAGGGAACATCGCATCGGAGGCGACCACGCTGCCTTTGAGGTCGAGGCCGGCTTCCTTGGCTTTCCAGATCGCGATGCGTGAGGAGTCCACCCGGCTCATCTGCCCGGCACCAATGCCAAGCGTCCTGTCGGCGAGGGCGTAAACGATGGCGTTGGATTTCACGTTCTTCACGATGCGCCACGCAAAACGCATCGCGCGGATTTCCTCCTGGGTGGGCGGGCGTTTCGTGACGACCTTGCTTTCGAGGTCATCCAGGCCGAGCGCGGTGTGGTCGCGATCCATGACCATCAGGCCGCCGGGGCTGGAACGGATCACCGGCGCTTTTTTCGCGCTCAGGTAGGCGTCGTTCATTTTCATCAGGCGCAGGTTCTTCTTCTTTTGGAGAAAAGCGCGGGCGTCGGACTCGAAGTCCGGGGCGATGATCACATCGGTGAAAATTTCGGAAATCACGCGGGCAAGTTCGAGGGTGAGAGGGCGGTTGATCACGATCACGCCGCCGAAGGGAGCCTGCCGGTCGGTTTCGAAAGCCTTCTGCCATGCCACCTTCAGGTTCTCATCGTCCTGACCGACGCCGCAGGGGTTCGTATGCTTGAGGATCGCGACGGTGGGGCGCACGAAATCGAGGATGAGGTCGGCGGCGGCCTCGATATCGATGATGTTGGTGTAGCTGAGTTCCTTGCCTTGGAGCTGGGAGAAACAGGAAGCGAAATTCCCGTAGAGCGAGCATTTTTGATGCGGGTTGTCGCCGTATCGCAGCTCCTGCTCTAGGGGCAGGCTGAGCGTGAACGAGCAGCCCGTGCCCTGGCGGCACTGGCCGAGGAAGTTGGTGATCGCGCCGTCGTACTGGGAGGTGCGCAGGAAGACTTTCACGGCAAGCTGCTCGCGCAGACCCTTGGTGGTGTCGCCGCCGTTGTTGCGCATTTCCTCGAGCACGACCGGGTAGTCGGACGGGGAAACGATCACGGTCACGTGCGAGTGGTTTTTCGCCGCGCTACGCAGCATCGAGGGGCCGCCGATATCGATGTTCTCGATCGCCTCCTCAATGGTGACGCCCGGTCTTGCGACGGTTTCCTCGAAGGGATAAAGGTTCACCACCACCAGATCGATGGGCGGGATGCCGTGCTTTTTCGCGTCGGCGAGGTGGTCGGGATCGTCGCGGCGATGGAGCAGGCCGCCGTGCACCATGGGATGGAGGGTCTTGAGGCGGCCTTCGAAAAGCTCCGGTGCACCGGTGTATTCGGAGACGTCGATCACTTTCAGGCCGGCGTCGCGCAGTGCCTTGGCGGTGCCGCCGGTGGAGAGGAGTTCGACCCCCATTTCCGCGAGTCCCTGCGCGAACTCGACCAGACCTGTTTTATCGGAAACGGAAAGCAACGCCCTTGTGATAGCCATGATGTGTTTGGGATGAGATACCGGAGACGGAGGTCGTTCCGGGCACGCCTCACCTATCGAACACCCACCTGCCTAGCAAGCGGGAATCCGCATCAGGAATCGCCGAGCCCGATGATCTGGCAAATGCCTTCCGAGTGGCGGAACATCACATTCCTGCCGCAAAGCAACGCTCCATACGTTTTTCCTTCATCCTTCGGCGAGGCGGCGGGGCGCGGATCGAGCGATAGCGCTTCCTTTATGACTCGTTGCGCACGTTCCGGTAGTTTCCCGAAATCCTCCCGCGCTCTCTCCCCGACGACCACCTCCACCCTCGTGATCGGCTCGCTGGCATAGCCGCCTGTTGCTTGCGGCAAGGCCTCGGCGTAAGGCAGATACGGCTTCACATCATAAATGGGTGTGCCATCGACGAGATCGACGCCGGAAACATGCAGCACCGGGGGTTCCATCCCATCCTCCGTATCCCAACTTAACCGGTCCAGCTTCACGAGAGAAAGCCCCAACCCGTTGGGGCGGAAAGTGGAGCGACTGGCGAACACCCCCACTCTTGTGTTCCCGCCTAGCCGTGGCGGCCTGACGGTCGGATGCCAGCCGCTGCCCTCGGTTTTATGAAACCCGAAGATGAGCCAGACATGTGAAAAACCCTCCAGACCGCGCACGGCCTCCACCGAACGATAGGGAGCTAGGAACTCCAGCGTCCCCCAAGCGGATGGACAAAGCCCCGGCTGGCGAGGCACGGCGAATTTCTCCCCGAAGCATGTCCGCAAGTACCCTATCGGCTCGATCTCCATGGCTTGTCTATTAACAAAAAATCCCTCCGCCCCGGACGGAGCGGAGGGATTCTCGCGTGAAAGGTCACTTGGTTTTGATGTGGATGCTGCTGTGCACGATGCCGCTTTTCTTGCGGGATGTCCATGTCATGGAATCAAAATCGCCGCAGGCCTTGATCAGGGACTCCATTTGCGCCTTGCCTTCCTTGAAGTCGGCGGTGGCGCTTTCCTCGGGGAAGATCTCAGCCGCGTTTTTGTCCACCATCTGGAGCATGTCCTTCGCGTAGTTGGTGATGGCGTTGAAGTTCACGTGAAACTTGAGGCCTTCACCGGTTTGGCCGCCCGCCGCGGCCTTGGACATGAGATCCGTGGCGTGCGTCTTCGAGGTCGAGGCCGCGAACCATTCGTCGCTCACCGTGACCGATGGCAGAAAGTCGTCCTGGAAGAAGGGGAAGGAGAAAAACCAGGTGGTCATATCGTCCTTTTCAGAGCTGATCGGCTTCTGCATCGGGATTTTCTCACCGGTCATCTCGCCCACCTTGGCGAGCAAGGAGGTGACGTGCGTGTTCATCGCATCCCATGACTCAACCAGCTTCTTGCGATCCTTGACGGGAGCCAACATGGTGATGCGGGGAGCCTTCGCCTCATCCACCACCTTTTGCGGGATTCCGGGAACGGCGGGTATGCTGCCTTTCAGATCCATCACGATCGCCATCTCGTTGCCGAGACCACCTGACATCGCGCCGCCTATCGCGCTGCTAAGGCCTACCACATCGTCGCGGAACTGGGTGTCGAACATTTTCGTGTATTGCCTCATTTCCTCCATCTCGGGAGCCTCGATCTCGAGTTCGGCGAACTTGACCGTAGCGGCATACATCGTCTCGACGATGGCCTCGAGGTAATCACCCACTTTCGCGTCGTAAGCGGCGTTGCCCGGGATGTTGAGGAAAAGCATGTTGTCGCCGCTGTCGCCGAGGTGCGAGAGTGTTGTCTTCGCATCCCAATTGACGGCGCCACTGTCGCTACCGCCGAAGCTCTCGATTTTCAGGCCTTCCTCGGTGTAGGCGACCATTCCATAATCACTGGAGCTTCCCATCGCGAAGAGCTCCTTCTCGGTATCCGCTACGATCTGGAGCATGCCCTGGAGATCGCGTGTTTCACCCAGTCCGCCGCCTCCGGCGATGCCATCGCGCACGCCCAGTGCGTAGGAAGCCACTCCGCTCGTAGCCTCGATCAATTCGCCCAGCATCTCCTTTTCTCCGTAGATCATGCTGAGAAGTTTTTTATCGGCGTAGGCATCGGAAAAATTCAGCGAGTCCGTGGCGACCAGTGAATCCTTCACATCGGAGACGAGCTTCAGGGACTTCTCTGAGCCGCCGATCAGCATCACCACGTATTCGCCGATCGTTCCGGTAGCGACCACGAGATTCTTTTTCTTCAGCGCCGCCATGATGCCATCGGTGTTTTTCGCCCCGATCGCTTCGTCCATGGACGCCCTCTCGGCTTTCATCAGCTCCACCATTTTTGCTCCCAGAAGCTTGTAACCGGCAAACTTGGCACCACCGGCCTCGAACTCGATAGGCGCGGCCATCTCGCCGACCATGGCGAACATTCCCATGCTGCCGTTGACGAGCATCGCCGTCTGCTCGAGTTCGCCTTCCTTCGCGCGGAAGGCGATGTAAAGCGGGGGCATCTCGGCCTTCTCCAGCAAGGCGATTCCGGACTCGGAATCCTCAAGCAGATTTTTCAGAAGCTCCGTTTCCATCTCCTTCGCCATGATCGCGGAAAAATCCTTCATATCTCCGGACTTCGCCAAAACCTGGGCGGCCTTGCCGAAAGCCTTCGCTTGGAAGTAGGACATGCGCTGGGATGCGGTGAGAAAATTCCCCATTTGTTCACCCGAGGTATCTCCCATTGCGATGGTTACTTCCTGGCCAAGCAAGGTCATGGCGTTGGGCGCTTCACCCATCTCCTCCTGAGGTTCTTCCTCCGCAGCCAGTCCATCCTCCGCCTGTTCGGCATCCGGCTCGATGAGCACATCTTCCTCAAGCATCTCCTCTTCGGGCATTTCCTCGCCGATGTCGATCCTCCGCGCCATAGCCATCTCCTCGAAGAAACC
>CAMBTF010000061.1 GCA_945870545.1 Akkermansia muciniphila | reverse complement strand
AGCTTTTCAGCCTTCACCCACCTTCCCGCCATGCCTATCTCCGATCTTGCCAACGCATTTGTTTGTGACCTTGTCGCCTACGAGCCTGGGAAACCCATCGAGGAAACCGCCCGCGAACTCGGGCTCGACCCCGCTTCGATCATCAAGGTCGCATCGAACGAAAACCCGCTCGGCCCCTCGCCGCTCGCGAAAAAAGCCATGGCCGCAGCCATCGATCAGGCACACATCTACCCGGACGGCGGCGGCTACAAGCTCCGCTCCGCCATCGCCGGGAAACTCGGCTTCGACATCTCGAACATCGTCCTCGGCAACGGCTCAAACGAGATCATCGAGCTACTCTGCCACACTTTCCTCAACCGCAACGCGGAACTCATCGCCGCGAAGCACGCCTTCGTCGTCTACAAACTCATGGCCACCCTATTCGGCGCAAAATACGTCGAGGTCGATGATCCGGATTTCATCCACGACCTCGATGCCATGGCCGACGCGATCACGGAAAACACCCGGCTCGTTTTCGTCGCGAACCCGAACAACCCCACCGGCACCCAGGTCACGCATGAAGCCATCGATCGTTTCATCGACCGCCTGCCGCCGCATGTCATCGCCGTGTTTGATGAGGCGTATTTCGAGTTCCTCGACACCCCCCCCGATGTCCTGAAGCACGTCCGCGCCGGAAAAAACGTTGTCGTGTTGCGCACCTGCTCGAAGATTCACGGCCTCGCCGCGCTGCGGATCGGTTACGGCATCGCGCCGAAACCCATCGCCGATCTTCTTCAGAAAGCGCGCCAGCCTTTCAATACCAACGCCATGGCACAAGCCGCCGCGCTCGCCGCCCTGGACGACGCGGATCACATCGAGAAAACGAAAGCCGTGAACCGCGAGGGTCTCGCCTTCTACGAAGCCGCCTTTGCGGAACGCGGACTGAGATACGTTCCCTCCGTCGCCAATTTCATCCTCGTCGAGGTTGGCGAGGGCGACCGCGTTTTCAGGGATATGCTCAAGCAAGGCGTCATCGTCCGCGCGATGTCCGGCTACAAGCTCCCCGGCTGGGTACGCATTTCCATCGGCACCCCGCGCGAAAACCAAAGGGCGCTCGAAGTCCTGGATGCCGTTAGGTAAGTGCCCGCGAAACACAAGGAGGGGCTGCCTCCGGCTGCCCTTGCCCGTAAAGTGACGATGGGACGTGCGCACTCACTCAGCCCCGGACTCATCATGGTCTCCGGCGGTTTCCGATCCGCCGCTCCTTGATCGATCAAAACCCGATCAATCCCACATACCACTGCCAGATTCTCCAGCCGCCGAACATCCACGCGACGGCACCCATCGCGAGGAAAGGACCGAACGGGAGCTGCTTGCCAAAGCCGATGCGACCGATGAGCGCGGCGAGGATGGCAAAAAGCGAGGCTGAGAAGAGCGCGAAGAATACCCCGCTCCAACCAAAGAATGCACCGATCATGCCAAGCAGGTGAGGATCGCCCATCCCCATTGCCTCGCGGGGGATGATGGCTCCCCTCGCCCGGCCGCTGAGGGATTTCATTTTTTCCAGCTCGAAGGTGCGTCCGTCCGCCAGCTCGATGCCGGTGTCGCGGATGATCAGTTTCCCGCCGCCAGTTTCCTCGCCGTCCACGATCACCTCGGTGGCATCCACGATCAGGCGGTCGGTCTTGCGGGAAAAAATATCCCACCACGGGACTTCATCGCCATTCATCACGAAGAGCATCGGGTCTTCATCGCCCACCGGCTCGCGGAGCGACCACTCGACCTCCTTGTCGAACTCCATCGCCTTTTTTCCGAAGGCTTTTTTTCCCAGCTCCACAACCGCCCAAAGCCCGAAAAATCCGGCAATCCAGCCGATACCTCCCTGCAAAAGCCCCTTCCACCACTCTTCCGTGAAACCCGCCAGAGATGAGAGCGACGGCCATACGGCGCAAGCGATCAACCCGATAACCGAACCCGCCCATGTGAGGTTCGTCGGGATGATCAGATGCTCGGCATCGATCCAAGTGATGGCGACGAAAAGCGCCATGAGCACCCAGAGGAAAATAGCGACCTGCGGCGGAAACAACCACCAGACGAGGACGAACAGCGCGGCGGTGACGATCTCGACGGCGATGTAACGGAACGGGATCGGCGCGCCACAATGCCCGCATTTTCCCCGCAGGCAGAGCCAACTCACAATGGGCAGGTTCTGCCAAAGAGAGAGCTGGTTCTTACAGATCGGGCAGAACGAGCGGCTCGGCTTGTTCACCGACATGCCCAGCGGCAGGCGGTAGATGACAACATTCAGGAACGAGCCGATGCAGGCGCCGATCATAACCGCCGGGATCAGCCAGATCCAATGCTCGAAGGGCGGATAGATCAAAGCCACATCCTCCGCCTTTCGATGTTAGAATAGGGACCCATTGGGGTCAGTCCTTTCGGATTGATTTTTTTATGTACCATCAGTCTGTATCAATGCTCGTCGATTCTTTCAGTAGTGGGGTCAGGGGTTCTGGAGTTTTTCTAAAGCAGAATACAAATTCTGCCTTGCCCTGATAGGCTCCATGATGAATTTCCCCGCTTCCCCCTGCAAATCTTGCGGGAGCGGAGGGTTCCATTGTCCGTTGGCATAGGTTGATTCCTGCGACTGCCCGAAAGACGTCCTGCTACTGAGTGTGAGCCGAAAATCTCCCTGATTGTCGCGCACGATGCTATACCCGTATTGGGCAAAACCAGCCGCCACATTCTCTTGCGTTGCTCTCTTGCTGAGCGCCTGAACAATATCCGTTCGTTTATCCCTGATCTCGGATTCTGCAAGCCATTTGGTCGCGTCAGACGGGTTCTTCTCGGCCCACTCGATCCAAGCGGGTGACCATGTCCCGACCGCGACTTCAGGAATGATTCCGCCACCTCCAGTCGCCAAGTAATTGAGCGCATCACGGCGCGGCATTGTCGCTGCGGCATCAGCAATCGCTCCATTGAGCTCAAATCTAACCTCGGCATTGTTCAGCCACTCTTCGCCCAAGCCGCCGGCAAGCTGTTGGACGAGTTCGCCAAAAAGAACGCCTTTCGCATAGCGGTTTTCTCTGATCCCGCGAATCAAAGACAGAGCCATGGGCGCGTCAGATGGAGGTTCGACCGTCAACGCTTTCAACATGGAGCCGAGCTCATTCTGGGGTAACTGCTGAAGTATCGTCGTTACTGCTTGGTCGTAGGCGGTCGGTTTTTCGCTTAGGGAATTGACCCAATCGATCATGTCATTGCGGCGGCCAGAGTTGACGAGCGACCAGCTGATCGCCTTCACAACCGCATCGAGTTCCGCGGCGTCCGTGAGGCTGCGTGCCCATTGGGTGGCTTGTTGAACATCCAATTTTACCCAGTGTCCGGCAAGTTCGTAGAGGCTACCAAACTCTCTCGCCAATTCGATCGCTTTGGCTGGATCGCTGGCCACCGCTCCCGCCGCGAATTTCGCCATCAGCACGGTATACATCGACTCCCCATCCTCCCACCCTGCATTGATTTTTTGTCCGTCCCACTTCTTCAAGTTCACGAGCAGGGACAGCCCCTTCTGCATGTCTTCGGCACCAAGTCGAAAGGCGATGCCTCCGGTCTCGCCCAAGAAGAACCAACATTCCTCCGGGGAAAGGGTTTCAATCGCCCACCTGCTGGCGATAAGCGGGTTCTTCATCCCCCATGCCCGCAGGCTCTGAAGCCACTCCCATCTTTCATCTTGGTCGCTGGGACCGGGAGCGCCGGGAGGCTCATTCGCGTCTGCGCCCGCGCGCAAACTACGCTTTGTCATCGGAACCGGCCGGTCAGTTCCGGAAATACCCGTGGTTCCGGTTTGCGCGGCCTGCGTTACCAAGGAGCGCCTGATATCATTTCGTGGAGTCCTGCGGCTCAACACGACAGCAACGATGCCCACCAACAATACGACCGCGCATACCAGCCAGACGGCCAGTCGCACTCTTTGTATTTTGCAAATTTTATTCCTCAACATATAGGCATGGCGGATTCAACCCAGAAGCGCTAGGATGGCGA
Organism: Akkermansia muciniphila; assembly: GCA_945870545.1. GTDB lineage: Bacteria > Verrucomicrobiota > Verrucomicrobiia > Verrucomicrobiales > Akkermansiaceae > Luteolibacter > Luteolibacter muciniphilus_A. The sequence continues at coordinate 4,241 of CAMBTF010000061.1, read as the reverse complement.
ACGTAATGAACCATACTTCGCGCGGTGTCCTCCAGACAAGGCATTTTCTCGGGCGGTCATTGAGCTTGTCCTGGACCTCGCGCACCCGCTCGTCGCTGGTCTTTTCGAAATCCCTGCGCTTCGGGAAATACGGCCGCATGTGGCCGTTGGTGTTATCGTTGAGACCGCGCTCCCGCGAGTGATAAAGATGCGCGAAATAGGCGGGCGAGCCGAGCACTTCGTCGGTGAGTTCATGCAGCGCGAACTTCTTGCCCGTGCTCAGTACACCAGCCCCCGAAATCCCTTCACCCGGTGGAAGGTGATCAGGTTGGTATCATGTGCGTTTTTTGCCTGGACGTCGCCTGAACGGCTGAGGACGACCAGGTCCTCGCCATCAATGGCCATGCTGGCATAGTGGCGCGACTCTCTGTCAGTCTTGCCTTTCGCTACCAATCCGGCAAACTGCCAATCGACCAGGTTGTGTGAGAAGTGAAGCACAAGCCGTTCTCGTTGATCGATTGGCAAGCCATACCTTCCATCTGCCGGCAATTTCACGGGATTGGTCATACTATCGGTGACCTGGTTGGATAGGAGCCAGTAGAGTTGTGTGGCGTCATCGAATAACACATGAAACTTGATATTGCCGCCCGGCATGGGGAGGAAGGCGATGTTCGTTCCTGCCGGTGTTTTTTGGAGATCAAATTGCATGCTGCCGTCCTCCTGCAGACGTAGCACCGCAAGCGCCGCTATATTGCTGCGGTGTGCATCTGCTCGGGCCAGCACATGGAAACTCGAACCCGTTTTATCGAACCATAGGTGATTGGGGTCGATGATTTGCACGAGATGGGCCTCGTGCCAACCGATGTGAGCCGCCCGTCGCCCAGGGGCGACGAAGGTGCCGGTTTTCGCCTCTGGCGTTGGATAGAACGGGATACCACAATAATCAAGTTTGTCCGTCGGGACAAGCTCACGAAATGGCTTGGACGGGGCGGATATCACCCAATTCTCGCGGCTGCAGAGGTCGTGGTCAACAGGAGCTCGCATCGCCACCAAGGCCAGCGTGCTAACGAAGTAGTCGCGATATGTCAGATCCGTGATATACATCATGATCAAGTAGACGCGACCATCGACTATCAGCACATTGGCTGGTGCCTGCGTATAACGCGCCCCGGTGTCATCGTAGTCCGTGAGTGAGGCGGGCTCTGTCCAGTTAATCCCTCCGTCCCTGGATGCCATGATCATGATATTCCCTTTGTGCCCCAACAAGTATAAGGTGTCCCCGGCCAGAAACAGGCGCGCATGGCAGAATGGAAACTTCGCCCGGAGCGTCCAGGTGGCACCGCCGTCATCAGACGTGTAAACCAAGCCTTGAAGTTTGTGCCCGAAATGAAAACGGTCGCCGATCGGCCCCGTGCAATACTTGCCAACTCCAGGGCCAAACTGGTCCAATGATACGACTAGGCGGCCACCGGACAAGCGGACGATTGAGGGGCTTCCCACAAAGAGTTCGTTTGGATGCTCGGATCGGTGCACGATAACGGCATTTTGCGCGAGCGGCTGGATTGTTTGTGCCAAAACGTCGGCCAAGGGACGAATCGCTTGCGCGTTTGCGGCCATGGCGGCTTTCTCCTTGGTTTGTTTCTGACTCCATGCGGGGTATCCAATGCCCACGACAAACAGCAGGCTAATTACGAAGCAATTTCTCTTTATCATCTTATTCTCCTTTGTTTTTGGTTTTTTGCGGCCGTGTTCATCTTCCCGTTAGTACACCAACCCGCGGAAGTCCTTCACGCGGTGGAAGGTGATGAGGTTGCCGTCGTGCGGACTATTGGCCTGTTCGTCGCCGGATCGACTGAGCACCACCAGGTCGTCGCCGTCGATGGTCATGGAGGCGTAGTGGCGCGAGGCCTTCTCCACCGGGCCGGTGGCGACCAGGCCGGCGAAGCACCAGTCGATCATGTTTTTCGAGAAATGCAGTTGCAGGCGGCGGCGTTCGTTGTTCGGCAGGCTGTAGCGGTCCGCGGGCATGCGGTTGGGCCGGATCATGCTGTCAGTGGCTTGGGTGGAGAGCAGCCAGTAGAGCTTCGTCTGTTCATCGAACAGCACATGGAATTTCATCTGCCCGCCGGGGCACGGCACATAGAGCATGGTCTTGCCGGAAGGGACCTTCTCCAACATCGTCGTCATCTCGCCCGTTCCAGGCTTGTCACCTTGTTCGACGACCTTGGCAATCGCGGCATAGCCGGTGCCGCCGGTGTGCGCGCGGCTCCAGAGGTGGAAGGTCCGGCCGCTCGGATCATACCAGAGGTGGTCGGGATCGGTGAATTGCACCACGTTGGTCTCGAGCCAGCCGATGGGATCCATGGCTCGGCCGGGCGCGGGCATCGTTTGCCGATCAAACTTCGACTCAAAGAACGGCACCCCGAACCAGTCGAGCTGCTCGGGCTTGACGATGTCGCGGAATGCCAGCGTGGTGGCAAACGTCCAGCTCTCGCGCCGGGTCAGGTCGTCGCCGAGTTTGCCGCGCATCAACACCGGCGCTTCGATGCTGACCGGCCACGCCTTGGGCGGCGGGTAGGGACGCTTGTTCATGACCAGATAGACGCACCCGTTGGCGTAGTGAACGTTGCAGGGAGCCTGGATCCAGTCCTCCCCCTTAGTCAGCGGACTCGGTTTACTCCAGGTGTCGCCGTGATCGTCCGAACGGATAATCACGAGATTTTCCGCATTCCCGAGCACATACAGGGATTTCCCCGCCGTGAAAGGCCGGGCATGCATCAACGGCGCATCTGCGCGATGCGTCCAGCTATTGCCGGCATCATCCGATGTGAAGATCTTGGTCTGTATGGGCTGGCCGTCGCGCAATCCTTTGGGTTCCGGCCAGGCTTTCATGCCTGGTCCCCCGAGATCGAGTGTGGCGACCAACCTCCCGCTGTCCAACCGAGCGATGCCTGGACTGTAGGCATAGATCTGTTTGGGATCTGGGGACTTGAATACGGTAACGAAACCGTCGGCCAAGGGACGAATCGCTTGCGCGTTTGCGGCCATAGCGGCTTTCTCCTTGTTTTGTTCCTGACTCCATGCGGGACATCCCATGCCCACGACAAACAGCAGGCAAATCACGAAGCAATTTCCATTTATCATCGGCGCGTTCTAATTTCTAATACACTGGGAGTCAATGGATTCGAAATTCAGTTAGCTGAATGCGTTCGACTATGAAAATCGGTGGCGGTGAACAGTCCGTTCATTTTGAATAAGGTGTGAATTTTGGCGGATGATTATGAGGGCTTAGATCACGCCGTTGGCGCAGTTTGCGTCGCCTTGGCCGGAGAGGGCGTTGATGAGATTGGTGAGGGATTTCATGGCCTGGCGCGGGACGGACTCGTAAGTGCGCGAGCCGATGTGCGGGGTGACGATGACCTTGGGATGGTGGAGCAGCGGGTGATCGGCGGCGGGTGGTTCCTCGTCAAGGACATCGGTGGCGTAACCGGCGAGCTTGCCGGAATCGAGGGCGACGATCACGTCGGGCTGGGAGATGAGTTCTCCGCGGCCGGTGTTCACGAGCCATGAGTTGTCCGGCATGAGGTTGAGGCGGGCTATGTTCACACAGTGGTGGGAATCCGGCGCGAGCTTGGTGTGCGGGGAGATGATCTCGGAGGCCGCGAAGAGGGAATCGAGCGTGTTGTGGCGGGTAATGCCGTATTGTTCCGCAACGTCATCGGGCCAGTAGTTTCCGAAACCGTGGACTTCCATCCCAAAGGCATGGGCGCGCTTCGCAACCTCCTGACCGATGCGGCCCAGGCCGATGAGCCCGATGCGCTTGTTGAGCAGCTCGAAGCCGGTGAGGCGCGTCCATTTCCCGGCACGGGTGGCCTCGATGGACGGCACGAGGTTTTTCGTGAGAGCCAGCAGCAGCGCGAAGGTGTGCTCGGCGACGGTGTCGTGGTTCACGCCCGGCGTGAAGAGCACAGGGATTTTCATTTCCTTGGTGGCGGGCAGATCGATCTTGTCGAGGCCGATGCCGTATTTGGAAATGACGCGGAGCTTGGGTGCGCATTTTTCGAGCACGGCTCGGGTGATTGCATCGTCGCCGCAAAGGAAGGCATCGAAGCCCTGCCCCGCCAGCTCAAGCATGCGGGATTCGGAAAGTGGGCCGCGCTCGCAGATGATGTCCCAGCCCTGGGCGGCCATGAGTTCGTGATGCGGGCCGGGGGTGTCCTGGTAGGAACAGGTGGTGAGGAGGACTCTCATAAACTTTAAAT
>CAMBTF010000060.1 GCA_945870545.1 Akkermansia muciniphila | reverse complement strand
CACCTGCTCATCTCCGGCGCGACTAAGGACGTTTACAAGGTGCTCAAACGTTCGGGGATTTTGGAAACCCTCCAGCAAGGGGCCGATCGGACCCAGGGCGAGAGCAACATTTTCCTGACCATGCCCTCGAACCCGAACATCTCCACCCGCGACGCCCTCCGCCGCGCCCAGCAGCTCCTCGGGACGAAAGAGGCAGACGTGCGCATTTTCTACGACCCCAACAAGCGCCCCTGAAGACTAAGCTCCCGGTCGCCCGCCCGCCGCCTGATGTTCGCCATTGAACTCCGCGCTCAAAACGTTTCCTCTCAATCCGTGAAGCGGAAAAACTTCGGCGAGAGAAGCCATGGGGACAAGACAAGGCAGGCGCGGGAGAACCGCCATGTGAAGCCTGTGGAGGAGACGCTCGCGCCGGCGCTCGATGAGCACGATCTATTGCGGCTGGTGGCGGAAACGGAAATCCCTTTCCTGCTGATCCTCGATTGCGTGCAGGACCCGCATAACCTCGGGGCGATCCTGCGGACGGCGGACGGCGCGGGCGTGCATGCCGTGATCGCGCCGAAGGACAAGGCGGTGGGAATCACGGAAACAGTGCGGCGCGTGTCCGTAGGCGCGGCGGATCATGTGCCTTTTGTGCAGGTGACCAATCTCGCGAGGACGATGGAGCAGCTCAAGGAAGCCGGAGTGTGGTTCGTGGGAACCTCCGACCGCGCGGAGAAAACACTCTACGAACTCGACCTGCGCGGCCCGCTCGCGCTGGTGCTCGGCGCGGAGGAAAAAGGCATGCGCCGCCTCACCGAGGAAAACTGCGATTTCCTCGCCAAGCTGCCCATGGCCGGAAAAGTGGAATGCCTCAACGTCTCCGTCGCTACCGGCGTGTGCCTTTTCGAGGCGGTGCGGCAGCGGGCTGCTGTGTCTTGAATTCAGAATTCAGAATCCAGAGACCAGAGGCCAGAATACAGAAAGACAGAAATATGAGTTCTTCTTTGGGTTGAAAATTGTCGTCGCCATTTGAAATGAAACTTCCCGTTAGGATCTTTTCCGACCTTCACCTCGGCCACCGCGCATCGCGGATTGGCGATGTGGAAAAGTTGTGGCCCTTGTTCCAGGGCGCGGGCACGGTGCTTTTCAATGGCGACACTTGGGAGGAGCTCTCGCCACCATGGCAGGAGAGATCCGCGGAAATGCTCGGCCAGATCCGCCGCTTCCTCGCGGATGAAGGCCGCGGCGCGGTCTTTCTCCCGGGAAACCACGATCCCGGCTGGGAGGGCAGCGGCTTCATGGAACTCGCGGAGGGCAGGATCGTCATCACCCACGGCGATGCGCTGTTGCGCAACGGCGCACCTTGGAAACGTGAGATGCTTTCAAATCCGGAAGTGATCGATGAACTCTGGAGTCGCTTCCCAGACGCCGCCACAGACATCGCCAGCCGCCTCGCACTCGCCCGCGCCATCGCACGGCGCATGGCGACGACGCATCCACCGCACGGACGCAGCCTGCTGGCAAGGGCCGTTGATGCCGCTTTCCCCCCTCAACGCGCCCTGCACATGGTCTCTGCATGGCTCCGCCAAGGAGGCTACGGGGCGCGTTTCTGCGAAACCTATCTTCCCCGCGCGGAGATCCTAGTTTGTGGCCATTTCCATTGCCAGGGCATCCGCAAGGCAAGCGGCAAAACCGTAATCAATACCGGCTCTTTCGTCGTCCCCGGCCCCGCGGGATGGGTAGAGTGGGATGGCGTGTATCTTTCTGCGGGGCGGGTTTGTGAGGCGGGAGGGACTTTCTCCCTGAAAAGCAAAACGGCGGAATGGAAACTAACTTAAAACTGCATAATTTGCAGTTGTCCATCTATCAAGGGCTCCGCCATGTATCCTTGCGAAAATTTGAGTCGCTTTCGTCACCGATGCTGCTAGGTTCATTTTGTTATGCCAACTACCACTAAAAAGACCCGGTTTTCCCGGAGACTTCCAGACCACGTGACCGATGAACTCTGCAACGTCCTTTCCGAAAAGAAAGTGTTCGGTTTCAACGATCTCTTCGAGAGAGTGTTCGAAAATCTGAAACTGCGCAACGCAGTGAGCGGCGGTGAGGAAATGCTCCGCCTCCGTTCCTACGAGAAGCTGCAGAATTTGGTCAACCGGGGCCTCGTCGAAAAGCTCGGCAAGGAATACAAGGGCACCGCCCGCGTTCACGAAGCTTCCAGCGCCTACGCCGCAGCCCAAGAAGCAGCTGCAGCGGCTGAGGCCTGATCCCCGAGCAATCTCTCCCGACAAAACCCGCGCCGTAAAAACCGGCGCGGGTTTTTTTCTACCCAAGGCGCGCGCGAAGCCCTACGAATCGCGCCGACAACTTCAAGACCATGCCCGAACATTATCTCCCCGTCCTCTTTCAGGTGATCATCGCCATCGGCTTCGCGGTGACAACTCTCGCGCTGAGCGTAATCTTCGGGCGCTCGGCTCGCCGCAACGCCACCAAGGACAGCGCCTACGAATGCGGCATGATCCCGATCGGAGACGGCGCGCCGCGCTTTTCCGTGAAATTCTACATGGTCGCGATGCTGTTCGTGATCTTCGATATCGAGGTCGTCTTCATGTATCCATGGGCCGTACAGTTCCGGGATCTCGCCGCGCATCACGGCCCGACCGCGCTGGCAAGCATGGCTGGCTTCGCCGGGGTTCTTGCGATCGCCTACATTTATGCACTCAAAAAAGGGGCGCTGAACTGGAAGAGCTAGGCCGCCCGCTAGCCCCCGCCGTTGTCCCCTGTGAATCCCAAGGCCGGAAAAGAGCAGATACGGAATCTCCGAGCCTGAATGAAATTGGTACGATCCGAGCTTGAAACCATGGCCGGTCGCGTACAATTTCCGCAGCCGGTCTAACCACTGGCCTAGAAGAGAAATGGTCTCCCCGATCCACATACCCGAAAACGCCCCCTTCACTCCCGAGCAACGCCAATGGCTCGGTGAGTTTCTCAGCAGAATACTCGCCCAGCCCGCTCCCGGAGCAGCGCTGGCCGGCCCACCCGTAATGATCACGGTTTTGTTCGGATCACAAACGGGCACGGCGGAAGGGTTGGCCAAGAAACTGGTAAAAACACTCAAGAAGAGTCATTTCGAGCCCAACCTCCAGGACATGTCCACCTATGATCGGACACGGCTTCCAACGGAGAAAAACCTGCTGATCATCACCTCCACCTATGGCGACGGCGAACCGCCGGACTCCGCTCTGGATTTCCACACCTGGCTGATGAGCGACGCGGCGCCTGGCCTCGCCGACGTTCATTTCTCCGTGCTATCCCTCGGTGACAGCTCATATCCGGATTTCTCGCAGTGCGGCATCGACTTCGACAACCGCCTCGCCGAGCTCGGCGCGACCCGTCTCTACCCGCGCGTGGATGTGGATGTGGATGTGGACGTTCCCTACGCGGAATGGTCGAAGGCCGTGATCGCGCTGCTGTCTTCCGAGACATCTGCCGCCGCTTCCACCGTCGCGGTCACCGACGAGATCGAGGAAGGTGGGTTTTCCAAAAAGCACCCCTTCCCCTCCGCCGTCTTGGCCAACTACAATCTCAACGGCCCGGGGCCGAAGCAGACGAATCATGTGGAACTCTCGCTGGAAGGCTCCGGCCTTGTCTACGAGGTGGGCGACGCCCTCGGCGTGCTGCCGGAAAACCCCGCGAGCGTGGTCGATGAGATCATCGCGGCGCTGCCCTTCAAGGCGGGCGATGTGCCCACTCCCACCGGGGAAGAGGTCAGCCTCCGCGAAGCGCTGATCTGCCACTACGACATCGGCACGATCAACAAATCGCTCATCGGAAAATGGCAGAAGCGCAGCGGTTCGCCCTTTCTACGTTCCCTCGTCGAAGCGGATGACAAGAAAGCCTACGAGGATTTCTGCTGGGGCCGCGATCTCATCGATCTTGTCCTCGATCACCCGGCCGATTTTTCTGACGGCGAGGATTTCGTCTCGGTACTGAAAAATCTCCAGCCGCGCCTTTATTCTATTGCTTCCAGCCCGGCGGCGCATCCCGGCGAGGTTCATCTGTGTGTCGGCATCGTGCGTTATGACAGCTACGGCAGGAAACGCGGCGGCATCTGCTCTACCTATCTCGCCGAGCGCCTTTCGGACGAAACAAAGCCGGGCGTTTACGTCCACCGCAACAACGCCTTCCGCCTGCCCGCCGATGGCAATGTGCCGGTCATCATGGTCGGCCCCGGCACGGGCATCGCGCCATTCCGCGCGTTCCTGGAGGAGCGCAAGGCCACCGGCGCGAAAGGAAAAAACTGGCTGTTCTTCGGCAACCCGCACCAGGCCACCGATTTCCTCTACGGCCCGGAACTGGAGGATTTCCAAAAAGAAGGCGTCTTAAGCCGCATGGATCTCGCGTGGTCGCGCGATCAGAAACAGAAAATCTACGTCCAGGATCTCATGCTCAAGGAAGGCGTGGAGATGTGGAAATGGCTGCAGGACGGAGCCGCCTTCTATGTCTGCGGCGACGCCTCGCGCATGGCCAAGGACGTCGATGCCGCCCTCCACACCATCGCCCGCGAACACGGCAAACTCTCCGCAGAGGAAGCCGCCGCCTACATCGCCCAGCTCAAGAAGGACAAGCGCTACCTGCGGGACGTGTATTGAACCTCATCCGCTTCACCCGATCAGCTCGCCGTAGGCTTGCGGGGTGAGGAGCGAGGGAAGCTGGTCGGGTTTCGTGACCTTGAGCTTGAAGATCCAGCCTGCGCCGTAGGGGTCGGTGTTGACGAGCGAGGGATCCGCCTCGACGGCGGGGTTTACCTCGATGACCTCGCCGGAGACCGGGGCGTAGATGTCGGAGGCGGCTTTCACGGATTCCACCACGGCGGTGGGATCGCCGGCATCGACGGTCTTGCCGAGCTGCGGAAGCTCTACATAAACGACATCCGTCAGCTCGGATTGGGCGTGGTCGGAGATGCCGACGGTGGCGGTGTCGCCCTCGACGCGTGCCCATTCGTGGGAGGATTGAAAAAGGAGATCAGCGGGGATTTGTGTGGCGCTCATGCGGGTGGATTTTTGGCGGATAAAGGGCGGGAAAGGAAGGGGAAATTTTCCGGAGAAATGGGAACCATGCTCAGGCCATGAGATTCAGGAGTTGGTCCCGGAGCTTGGGGCCGACCGTTATGGGGATGACATCAATCGGGATGGGGGTGCCCATGGTCAGGATGAAATTGTCAGTGGTGGCATCGAACAGGGCGATACCCAGATCCGGATTAAAGAAGGAGGAGTCGGCGTAAGAACCGATTGAGAATCCGTGGACGGGCCAGAAGCCGAATTTGTGCAACTCCTTCCTGATTTGCAGGGCGGTAGGATAGCGGCCGATCAAAAACCGCTGGGAAACGATCACCCGTGTTCCTTCGTCGGATGAATGTATGCCGCCCAAGCAAACGGTATCGCCAAGCAGGCGGTTGGAATTGAGCCAACGGGAAAGATACTCCAGCGGGGTTGCTTCCGATAGCACCGGATCGCCGTCATCACCCGGGAGCACCGTCCAGCCAAAACGGTTCGGTCTCGTTGCTTTCCACATGCGGTCTCCATTCTCCCAGATGTCATGCTCGGAGCCTCCGATTTTGGCTATCCCCGACCATAGCTGCTGATCCAGAAAGAAAGAATGGATGCGCGCCCAATCTATGAGGGCTTTGAGCTGGAGATGAGCAATTTGTCGCCTTCGTTCGAACGGTTCCTCACCAGTTGCGCCTGCATTTCCGATAACGAAATCGATGGCTGACTCAAGCGGATTTTCCGGTATTTCTCCGCCATCCTGCGGATGTCGGTCGGCTTGGGAGCGGTGCTTTTCATCTTTTGGCAATGGGGTAAGTATCGCCGGAAACGCGGAGAGTTCAAGATTGTTCTCCGCGCTGGCGGGTGCTTCAGGATTTCTTCAGGAACGGCTTTTTCACGGTGACCGCCTTGAACTGGCGGCCGCGGATGTCGATGAATCCGGGCTATTCGAGATGGGGGAAGATGCGGTTTCGCGATTTATGCGCCTGCGCGGGCTTTGCGCGCCGGCGGAGCGACGAGGTTCGTAAGTCCCCGCTGGCGATTCTGGAGTTCCTCGGCGAGCGAGCGCACATCATTGCCGTGTTCCGCCGAAATCTCGCGTTTGACCCGATGCAGTTCGTCGATGACCGCGTCGTATCCGCCTGGTTTGGTTTCAGTTTTTTTCATGGCTTTGTAGGAGTTCTTCAGGGCTGCACATCACAGGCATTGTGTATCCGTTGGATTCGAGAAGTTTTCTGATTCGCTCACGCAGGAAAGGATTCGCGATATGTTTAAAATTCCAAGTCACAAGGTAGTCGATACGGTGGACGGCTGCAACCGCCGTCCCACCACTTGCGCGTGCTGGCCTGCTTGGAAGCCTGGATGAGATTCTCCGAAGGGCGCGCGACCTAATGGCTGGGCACGGATGTCTCGATTTAGGCGCTGGGCATCGAACTATTTCGGTTTTTTAAGGAACGGCTTTTTCACCGTGACCGCCTTGAATTGGCGGCCGCGGATATCGATGAGGAGGGGCGTGCCGGGCTTGGTGAAGGCGGCGGGGAGATAGGCCATGGCGATGCCGGTGGCGAGGGTGGGCGAGAGGACGCCGCTGGAGAGTTCGCCGAGGGTTTCGCCATCGGCGGAGAGCACGGGATAATGCGGGCGGGGCGGTGGGCCTTTCTCGGTGAGCTCGATGGCGGTGAGCTTCACTTCCGGGCCGTTTGATTTTTGGGAAAGGAGGGTTTCGCGGCCGATGAAATGAGGTTTTGTGAGATCGCAGAAAAAGCCGAGGCCGGCCTCGATGGGTGAGCGGGTGGGGGAGAGGTCGTTGCCGTTGAGGGGGAAGCACCTCTCAAGGCGCAGGGTGTCGCGCGCGCCGAGGCCGCAGGGGGTGGCTCCGGCCGCGATGAATTTTTCGAAGGCAGCGATGCCGTTTTCCGCGGGGCAGAAGAACTCGTATCCGTCCTCGCCGGTGTAGCCGGTGCGGCAAACGATTTCCCCAGTGGCGGTTTGGGAAATGCCGTTGCGGGGTGGGAGGGTTTCGGAGGGGAAAAGTTTTGCGAAGAGGGCGGCGGCGTCCGGCCCTTGGATCGCGAGGCCGGCCCAGGCATTGGATTCGTTGCGGAGGTTGACGCCGGGGGCGAGGTGTTTCTCCATCCAGGCGACATCCTCGGCGATCATTGACGCATTGATTACGAGGAGAGTTTCCGCTTCGGAAAGGCGGTAGGCGATGAGGTCGTCGATCACGCCGCCGCTTTCGTTGAGCATGATCGTGTATTGGCCTTGGCCGGGGGCGAGCTTGGAAAGGTTGTTGGTGAGTAGGGTGTCTAGCCACGCGACGTGATCCGTACCGGTCACGAAGATCTGGCCCATATGGGAAATATCGAACACTCCGGCCTTTTCGCGGACGGCGGCGTGCTCGGTGAGGATGGAGGAATACTGCACCGGCATCGCCCAGCCGCCGAAAGGGATGAGCTTCGCGCCGAGGGCGAGGTGGGCGGTTTCGAGGGGCGAGTGGAGGACGGTATCGGACACGCGGCAAGAGTGTGGCAGGCATGAAAAGTCTCAAGGGCAAATGTGGGCGGAGCCGGTCAGGGTTCCTCCACAAGAGACGTGAAGAATTCGAACCACGGATGAACACGGATGAAAAGACGGGAATGAGCATCTCGGCTGTAGTCCGGCTCTTTCAATGTCTATCAAGATGTCATGACGGATTTTCCCCACCGTCTATTCCGTGTCCATCCGCGTTTATTTGCCGGAAAGATAGGGAGTTTCCAGTCCGGCTATCTCCGCTTCGCTCCGGTTGTGGTTCTCTTTTTCATTCGGACAGGTTTTTTGCCTAGTGGGGGACCCCTATGGAGCCGGTGCGTGACCCGCCTTGTGCCCGCTTCTGTCGGCAGGAATCCGTGTTCGGCATCGCAGCGGATATTGCTGTCGGTGCGCCGCTGCCATAGGATGTCTGGGTGAATGGATATTTTTCATTCGTGCTCTTTCCCCGGGTCTTCTTCCGCGCACTGCTTTCGGCACGTTCGCGGCTTGCGCGGCTCTCTGGGATGGTAAAGGGTCACGCCGATGCAGTTTCTGGATAAATGGGAGAGGAAATTCGGGTGGCTGTCGTTCCCCGGGTTGCTGAAATATTACGCGCTGTTTCACGTGCTGGTTTATCTCCTGCAGATCGTGAATCCCGGCATCGGCGAGATCCTGGATTTCAACCGCGCAAAGATCATGGACGGCGAGGTGTGGCGGGTCTTCACCTTCCTTGTCGCCGATAGCGG
>CAMBTF010000059.1 GCA_945870545.1 Akkermansia muciniphila | reverse complement strand
TTGGCCCAGCCGCCGGTGAGCATCTGTTTCGCGCCGATCATGGCGGGCACGCCGGTGGTGTAGGAGATGGCTTGGGAGCCAACCTCCGCGAAGCAGGCCTCGTGGTCGCAGATGTTGTAGATGTAGATTGCTTTCGGCGCTCCGTTTTTGACGCCGGTGATCACGTTGCCGATGCAGGTCCTGCCTTTGGTGGTCTCGCCGAGGTCGCCGGGGTTGGGCAGGACGGCTTTGAGAAACTGGAGGGGCACAATTTTCACGCCGTTGTATTCCACTTCGTCGATGCGGGTCATGCCGACGTTCTGGAGCACTTGGAGGTGGTTGATGTAATTTTGTGAAAACGACATCCAGAACTGGGCGCGGCGGATGGTGGGGATATGTTTCACCAGCGATTCCAGCTCCTCGTGGTACATACGATAAATCTCGTATGTGCCGACTCCATCCGGGCAGGTGAAGGGCTGATGGAGGGACATCGGCGCGGTCTCGACGAATTTCCCGTCCTCCCAATGGCGGCACTCGGCGGTGACCTCACGGATGTTGATCTCGGGGTTGAAATTCGTGGCGAAAGCACGGCCGTGGTCGCCGCCGTTCACATCGATGATGTCGAGGGTATGGATCTCATCGAAATGGTGTTTCAGCGCCCAGGCGGTGAAAACATTGGTGACGCCGGGGTCGAAGCCGGAGCCGAGAAGGGCGGAAAGGCCCGCCTTCTCGAATTTTTCCTGATAGGCCCACTGCCAGGAATACTCGAACTTCGCGACGTCGAGCGGCTCGTAGTTCGCGGTGTCCATGTAGTGAATGCCGGCCTTGAGGCAGGCGTCCATGAGGTTGAGATCCTGGTAGGGGAGGGCGACGTTGATGAGCAGCTTCGCGCCGGTTTTCTGGATGAGGGCGGCGGTTTCGTCGGAGTCGTCGGCATCGACCTTGGCGGTGGCGATTTCGCGGCCAGTGCGGGCTTTCACGGAGGCGGCGATGTCGTCGCATTTGGAAAGGGTGCGGGAGGCCAGGGTGATTTCGCCGAAGGTTTCGGCAAGCATGGCGCATTTGTGGGCGACGACGCTGCCGACCCCGCCGGCTCCGATGATGAGGATGTTATGCATGGTTTCTATGGAGAGGTTGGTTGGGAAAAATGTTCAGGCCCAGATCCAGTTGAACACGGTCTCGATGTCCGGATGGAGGGAGTGGTGGACGGGGCAGCCGCGGGCGGCGCTTTCGAGAAGCTTGCGCTCGGGGTGGTCGGCGGGAACGGGCATGTGGAGATCGACCTCAAGGCGGGCGATCCGGCGCGGCGCGTCCTCGGACATGTGTTTGCGGACTTCGATGCGCAGGCCTTCGAGGGGGATGTCTTTCCTTTCCGCGACGATGCCCATCACGGTGGCCATGCAAGCGCCGAGGGCGGTGGCGACGAGATCAGTGGGGGAAAAGGCCTCGCCGCGCCCGTTGTTGTCGAGCGGCGCGTCGGTGCTGATGGTGTTGCCGGAAGGCTCGTGGGTGGCGGAGCAGCGCAGGCCGCCTTGGTAGGAGAGTTGGATGCGAACCATGATGGTGTGTTTGTTTGCGGCGGAGTTCTAGGCGCGTTGGCGAGCGAATGAACGCGAATTTTCCGAAATGGGAAAAAAATCTGACAAGCTATCCTTCCGGTGTGGCGGCATCGCCATCATCCTTGGTCTCCGCCGCCGGATCGCCCCGGGAAAGGACGATGCGGAAACCGTAGAAAGAACTGCGCAAGGTGGGACGCACCGGGTTTCGCCAGCCGAGGAGGAGGTTTTCCCTGATGAAATTGTTCCAGCCAGCGCCGCGGACGACGCCAAGGGGGCTGCTGGCCGTGGAAGAGATATCATCCTGGACCCATTCCTGGATGTTGCCGCTGATGTCGAAAAGGCCGAATTTGTTGGGCTGGAAAGAACCCACAGGAGCGGTGTAAGGGAAGCCGTCGTCATAGTCCGGTATGACGCGCTCGGAGGCGATGCCGGGCAGCGTGGCGGCGGTGTTATCCGCGTAATTTCCGACCGCGTTGGGAGGAGGCCATTTCGCGCCCCATGCGTAGATCGTTTGCTTGTTGGCATCCCGCTGCCCGGGACTGTCACCCTCCTCGTTGTCCAGGCCTGCCATGATGCTCCATTCCTGATCTGTCGGCAGGCGGTAGCGGTGGGTTTGGGCGATGCGTTCCTGATCAAATTCCCGCCGCGTCAGCCACTCGCAGAAAGCGATGGCATCCTCACGCGAGACGTTCACGACCGGATGATCCGGGTCTTGGGGAAAATCAGGGACCGGAGGTGGCTCGCGTTTTGTATCGTTGAGGAAAAGCTGGTAATCCCTGACTCTCGTTTCCCAGGTGGCGGCCATGAGATCCTGTGAGACGGGCTCGAATTTCATTTTCATCCCGTTCCGCCAAGGTTTCCCGAAGACCACCCCTTCGCTTTTCTTTAACAGGGCACGCAGCGGCAGGTTTTCACCGGCCTTGACGCTGGCTCTGAGGGTGAGCGGCTTGTAGCCCTCCAATACGAGCTGCAGCTCCACCGCACCAGGCTTCACCTTGGGGATGAGTAGGGGAGGGGCGGCCGTAGAGCCGACCGCGACCCCGTTCATATACACTTCAGCGCCCGTGGGTTCGCTGACGATCTGGATGCCGCCGTAGGAGTATTCGCGGACGAGGATGCGCAGTGGCAGGAGCTTTTCGCGGCGCGCCCTTTCGCTGAGCTGCGAGGTGTCGAATGACCGGTCGATATCGGCAGCCACCTCGTGATCCTGGGTGAGGAAACCCTCGAGGATGCCGCCTACACGCACCCAATCGCAGAACGCGATGATTTCCGGCTGGGAAGCGAGGACGATCTCAGACGGCCTGCCGTTTTCGGAAACGGTGATAAACTCCACGCCGCTGGGCGACCGCTTCGATGAATTCAGGAAATCCATCCAAACCCGCTTGTTGACGTATCCGGAGCTGATATGGCCGTCCCCTTGCGGCAGGTAGGTGATGCCTAGATGATCCTCCCATTTCTCACCATCGGCGGGTGGCGAGTAATTGGGGAGTTCGCCGGAAATGATCATCGGATCCTTTGCCGATTCCGGCGTGACCACGGCGGTCACCGTCAGAGGGCGGTAGCCTTTTTTGCGGACGATGTATTTGACTTCGCTTCCCACCTTGAGGCGGAGGGTTTCGGTGGGCGTGATGCCTACCGGAGTGCCGTCGTCTTTGAAAACTTCGGCGCCTTCCGGTATGATGGCGACGCGCAGTAATCCGTATCGGATGTTTGCCGTGGGCTGGGTTGGATTTCCCTGCCACGGGAAAACGGAGCTGTCCTTGAGCGCCTCGAACGAGGCCCACCCCGCGAAGCCCAGCAAAACCAGCGTGGTGCCCCAGATGGGAAGGCCGTGGTGGCGGCGGCGCTTACCCCGCTGGATGTGCCCGAGGGCGGCGGCGAGTTCGGTGGCGCTGGAGATCTTGCGCTTGCTGATGCGGGGCTCGCAGACCTCGCAGATGATGCGGTTCAGCTCCAGCCAGCGCTTCCGCTCGAGGCCGCTCGGCAACTCGTCGGGCAGCTCCGGGAAATCCAGCCGGTCTTTCCCCGTGGCGATCTCATAAAGCACTTTGCCCAGCGAATACACATCCGCCTGCGCCGAGCCGGGACCCTCCGGCGGGACGAAACCCTCGGTGCCGACGAATGTCCGCTGATCCCGCGCGGCGACCAGCCCGATGTCGGCGAGCTTCGCCTTGCCGTTGATGAAAATTACGTTCGACGGCTTCACATCGCGGTGGGCGAGGCCGATGGAGTGGAGGTGATCGAGCGCTTCCGCGAGCCGCAAGCCGACATCAATGCACAAGCCCGTTTCCAGGCGGACGCCGGATTTGCCGTCGGGCCGCAACGTGCGCGCCTCGTATTCGATCGGGTTGATTTCCTGGCCGGTGGCGACGTCATCGCCGAGCTCCATCACGTAGTAGTAGAAAGAGATGCCGTCCGGGCTGCGGCCGACGTGGAGGATGTTCACCAGCGCGGGATGGTCGCGGGAAATCGGCTCGTATTTCAGGATGCCCTCAAACTCCCGCTCAAAGGTGCGCTCGTCATCGAAGTCCTCGCGCCAGACCACTTTCACAGCACGCATCGCGCCTGTCACGCCGCGCGCCATCCAGACCTCGCCATACGCGCCGCCGCCGATCTTGCGCAGGACGTCGTGGTCCGGGATGTTCGGGTGCGTGCGTTTCGGAGCGGGCATAAAATTCAAAACTCAAAATTCAACTCTCAAGGAAGAGCCTTAGAAAAGGATTTGTGGGTCGTTTCGGAATCTTTTTTGGCAACGCCATCTTCCTTGAGTTTTGAAACTTGAAATTTGAAGTTTCATTCCATCTCGTCCTCCAGTTTCGCCAGTTCCTTTTTCAGCACGGCGCCGACGCGGTGCTTTGCTAGATAGACTTGCGCCATGCTTACGTTGAGCTTTTGCTGCACCTTTTGCGGGTCCCACTGGCGGATCACGTAGAAGTCGAAGATCTGGTATTGCTTGGGGGAAACCTGCGCCTTGACGCGGGCGAGCGCGGCGTCGGCGACGTTCTTTTTCCACTCCACGTCCCAGAGGCGCGAGAGGACATCGCCGTTGGGATCCTCGATGCGGTCGATCACGGCGGTCTTGCGCTCGTCGTCCCATTCCCCGCCGATCATCGCGGTGTCCTTCTTGCGCTTGCGGAACTGGTCATTGATGCGCCAGCGGGTCATGTTCATCAGCCAGGTCTTGAAGGAGCCCTGCTCGGGATCATAAAGCTTCTTTTTGCTCTGCTTGGCGATGGAGAGGATCGTTTCCTGCACGCAGTCGAAAGCCTCCTCGGGGCGCAGCCCGGCCTTGATGGCCACGGCATAGATCAGCCGCCAGTAGGTTTGGTAAAACTCGTCCCAAGTTTTCTGATCCTCCCAGTTGTCGAGCCGCGCGATCAGGCTCTTGCGTGTCTTCGCGTAGGCCTGGAGGATCACGGCATCCTCTTCCTTGGGTTTCTTCACTTTTTCATCGGACATTGGGAACTATGTAACACCTCCGGCGGGGCATGTCTTTCCCCAAATCATCCGAAAAATCGCCTCAGCCCGCGCATCCGGGGATGTCCGGCTCACGCAGCGTCCTTTCCCAGAAATACCGACGGAAAATGACCTTTACGGCGGCGGTGAGCGGGACAGCGAGCAAGGCTCCCACGAATCCACCGAGCACCAGCGACCAGAACAGCATCGAGAAAATCACGGTCAGCGGGTGCAGGCCCACGGAATCACCGACGATTTTCGGGGCGGTCACAAGCGAGTTGATCTGCTGGACGCCGGCGAAAATCAGCACCACAAAGCCCACGTAAGGCCATGGCTCCAGGCCAAAGGGGACTTCCGCCGACTGCGCGTGGAGATAGGCGATGATGCAAGCGGGTATCAGGCAGAGAATGTTCCCGATGTAGGGGATGATGCCGAGGATGGCCATGAAGACCCCGATCAGAAGCGCGTAGGGCAGGTCGAAGAAAAACAGCGCGATGCCCACGAGGATACCGTCGATCACGGCCACCAGCACCTGACCGCGGAAGAAGGAGATGAGGTAGCCGTTGATTTCCTGGAGTGTGGAGACTAGCTCGGTCTTGAAGTATGAGGCTCGCAGCGGCATGTATTCGTGCCAGTGGTCGCGGATTGAGGCAGAATCTTTAAGGAAAAAGAACAGGTAAACGGGCACCATGATCATGCCCAGAACCAGTCCTAGGAACCCGAAGATTTTCGAGGAACCGACCGATAGCCAGCGTTTCCCTGTCTCCAAGATCTCGCCCTTGTATTCGAAAAGCGTGCGTCCCGCGCGGGTTCGCCAGAAGAATTCCAAGGATTCAGGCGGCGGGGGGCCGTTGGCGAAGGCGATTGGCTCCCCGCCGTCGGTTGTTTCCGTTAGCAGCCAGCCGATCGGCCCGTCCTTGTATTTCTCCCTCAGATCGTGAAGCGAGCGTGCCAGCGCCGGGGAGAGATCCGGTTCCTCATTGAGTTTCAGCAAGGGCTTGTCCGGCTCTGCGGTTTCACCCTCAGCTTCAAGCTCCGTTTCGATAGGTTCTGCCACGGTCTCCTCCACCGCGCTTTCTGCCGCATCGGCCTTAACGGGCACCGCAGCTTGGGCGAAGACTTCTCGCAAGAAAGTCCTGCCCCCTTGGATCGCGGGAAGCACCGCCGCCACCATCAGCGTGACGGCAGCCAGCGTCGCCAGGAACACGGTGACAACCGCCCAGAGACGGCTTAGTCCCCGTTTTTCCAACAAACGCACCACCGGATCCAAAAGATACGCGATGATCCCCGCGACGATCAGCGGGATCAGGACGGGCTGCAGGAAACCGAAGATCTGGCCAACCAGCCATACCAGCCCGACCAGCAGCGAACCCAGCACCAGCATGGCCACGCCGGTAACGGCGCTCCACAGGGTTTTTTGCTGAAATCTTGTCGGGTAATTCATTCGCCGGAGCTTGTAGCCAACTGCACGCTTTTCGACAACCCTTGATATGACCGACTACATCAGCTGCGCGCCCGCTTCGGCGAGTTCGGAGCGCTCGCCGCGGTTGAGGGCGACGTGGGCTACGAAAGGCTGGCCTTTGAGGCGGTTGCGGGTGTAAACGAGGCCGTTGCTGCGGCTGTCCACGTAGGGGTTGTCGATCTGCGCGGGATCGCCGACGAGGACGAGCTTCGAGTCCCGCGACATGCGGGTGACGATGGTTTTCGCCTCCTGCGGGGTGAGCTGCTGCGCCTCGTCGAGGATGAAGAAACGGTTCGGAATCGAGCGCCCGCGGATGTAGCAGAGCGCCTCGATTTCCAAAATGCCCTGCTCCATGAGCACTTCATAAGGCTTCTTGGCGGCCACGGAATCCCCCGGCTTTGCTTGCTTGCGCTTCGGCCCGAGCGGGACGTTCGGGCGCATCAGGAGATCGAGCGCGTCGTGGATGGGCTGCAGCCAGGGGCGCATTTTCTCATCGAGCGAGCCGGGCAGGAAACCGAGCTGATCGCCCATGGAAACGACGGGGCGGCTGACGGTGATGCCGTTGTATTTCCGGTTGAACATCTCATGCAAACCGGCGGCTACAGCGACGAGCGTCTTGCCGGTTCCCGCGTGGCCGTAGCAGGTGACGAGGGAAATGTCGGGGTTGAGCAATGCGTCGATCAGGCAGCGCTGGCCTAGGTTGAGCGGCTTGAGCGATTGGCCGTCGGGGATTTTCAGAACCTCCGGGATGTTGAGCCTTACGAAGTTTCCGCTGAAATGCAGGCGCGCGGGGATGGTCTGTTTTTCCCCGCAGGCAAGCAGGACGTATTCGTTGATCGCGACCCCGAGGCGGCGCTGCTCCTCGATATCGAGCTCGCCGCTGCTGGCGAAGCGGTGCAGCTCCGCGGAATCCACCTCGACGCGGCGCACCTCATAGTTCGAGACCTCGCGGGCATCGACCTTGTCGTTGAGGTAGTCCTGGCACTCGATGCTGACCGCGCGGGCCTTGAGCTGGAGGTTGATATCTTTCGTGACAAGCGCGACCTGACCGTCCGGGTTGTATTGCCGGAGCAGGAAACAGGCGGCGAGGATGCGGTGATCGACGCGCTCGCGGTCCGGGAAGATACGGTAAAACTGCTTGAGCTGGTCGGAATTGTCCGGGCAGGCATCGGGATCGTAAATCACGAGGCGGATCGTGCCGCCGCCCTCGGTGGGCACGCCGCGCGTCACCATTTCCGAGTTTCCGAAGATATCTGTCAGGCGGCGGTGAACCCGGCGGGCGTTGGCTCCGCGCTCGGTCTGCTCGCTCTTGAACTTGTCGAGTTCGGCGAGGACATCGACGAGGATGCAGAGATGGTTTTCCTTAAAGCGCTCAAGGCAGGCCGGGTCATGGAGCAGGACGTTCGTATCCAGGACGTAGTTTTTCCCGTGCTTCGACGGGGCTTTGAGGCCGAATTCCTCGATGGCTTGGGCGGCCGTGCGGCGGGTTCTTTTGGGAAGGGCGATGGCGGGTGATTCTTCGAAAAGGGCGGGTTGCATAACCTCTATGGCGGGGTTCACGGGTTTGGGGTTCATGGGATTGGACGCAGGAAAGGAATGCGGGGGAGGCCGCCGCACCGGGGGAGGGGTGGGCTGGATCGGAAAGGATCCGTGCAGGGCCCGCAAAGGCTGGCCTACTGAAAGCACACTTAATCAAGATACCTGAACTATATGTTTTCCCCCTAGTTTGACAACCGCTAAATTCGCCGCCCTGCGGATTTTTACGGTCGGGAAACCGGAAAAGTGTAACTGGATCAATCCGCAAGGGAGCGCTCTGCCTCCAGCCAATCGCTGTTGTGGCAGCCGGGCAGTCCCTGCTCCACACGTTGG
>CAMBTF010000058.1 GCA_945870545.1 Akkermansia muciniphila | reverse complement strand
TTCATTTCGCCGAGACCCTTGAAGCGCTTGATCTGGACGCCCTTCGCGGAGATCTCCAGGACCTTGGAGAGGATGTCGGAAACGATGAAGATGGGGGTCTTGGTCTTCTTCTCGCCGTCGCCTTCGGAAAGCTCGAAGAGGGGTGTATCCATGGAATGGAAGACCTTGGTATCGATGCCCAGTTCGCTGAGGCGGGCGAAGAGCTTAGCAATGGCATTGGACTCGTGGAGCTCGTGGAGCACGGCGCGGCGGGAGGGGCCGGTGATCTGGGCGAGCTCTTCGTCGGAGAGCTGCTCGTCGAACAGGCCTAGGTCGCGGTTCTCGGCGGCGAAGGCAGACAGGGCGGCCTCGTCGGTCAAATAGAGGACGGCCTCGACGTTGCCCTCGCGGATGCGGATCATGTATTCCGGCAGATGTCCGTCGGCGCGGCGGGCATCGAGGTATTCCTGGAAATTACCACCGTTGCCCGCGATGGATTTCTGGAAACGGGCGAGGGAGGAAAGGTTTTCCAAAATGCCCTTCAACTCCTCGGCGGTGAACTCACGGGAGTGATCGAAGGTGCGGAGGATCACCTCGCCGGCGCCGAGATCGATGAGGATCTTGTTGAGCTCGTCGTTGTCTTGGACGTATTCGGAGCGTTTTTTGCGGGTGACGAGGTAGAGCGGCGGCTGGGCGATGTAGAGGTAGCCGCTTTTCACGAGGGCGGGCATGTGGCGGCAGAAGAACGTCAGCAGCAGGGTGCGGATGTGGGAGCCGTCCACGTCGGCATCGGTCATGATGACGATCTTGTGGTAGCGGACTTTCTCGATGTTGAAGGAGCCGTCCTGCTCGCCATCGCCGATGCCCGCGCCGATGGCGGTGATCATGGACTGGATTTCCTTGTTCTGCAGGGCGCGGTGGAGGCGGGCTTTCTCGACGTTGATGAGTTTTCCGCGCAGCGGCAGGATGGCCTGAGTGCGGCGGTCGCGGCCTTGTTTGGCCGAGCCGCCTGCGGAGTCACCTTCGACAATGTAGAGTTCGGATTTCGCGGGGTCGCGCTCCGAGCAATCGGCGAGCTTGCCGGGCAGGCCGCCGCCGGACAGGGCGGATTTACGGACGGTCTCGCGGGCCTTACGGGCGGCCTCGCGGGCGCGGGCGGCGTTGACGGATTTCTCGATGATCTTGCGGGCGAGGGCGGGATTTTCCTCAAAGTAGGTGTTGAGACCTTCATAAACGATGGAGGATACGACTCCCTCGATCTCGGAGTTCACAAGCTTGCCTTTCGTCTGCGACGAGAAGCGCGGGCTGGGCATTTTCACGGAAATGACGCAGACCAGACCTTCGCGGACGTCATCGCCGGAGAGAGCGGGATCCTTGTCTTTCAGGATCTTGTTGGCCTTGGCGTATTGGTTGATCGAGCGGGTCAGCGCGGTGCGAAAGCCGGTGAGGTGGGTGCCGCCGTCGGCGTTGGGGATGCTGTTGGCGAAGCAGAGGATCTGGTCATTGTAGGAATCGTTATACTGGAAAACGACATCCGCGAAGACATCCTCTTTCGTCTGCTTGCCGTCGTAGTCGTAATCGATCTCGCGCTTACCGTTGATCACTACGGGCGATTCGTGGACGACGTTTTTGTTTTCGCAAAGCTGCGCGACGAATTCGACGATGCCGTCCTTGTAGAAAAACGAGGCCTTTTTCGCAGACTCGGGGCGCTCGTCGTCGAGCTCGATGGTCAGGCCGGGGTTGAGGAAGGCGAGCTCGCGGAGGCGGGTGGCGAGGCGGTCAAACTGGAAGACGATGGTATCGACGAAGATCGTGGCGTCCGGGAAAAAGGTGATCGAGGTGCCGGCTTTCTTGGGATCGGCGTCGCCGACGATGTGGAGCGGCTCGGTGGTCTTGCCGCGCTCGAAGGCGATGCGGTGGACTTTCCCGCCACGGGTGATGTCCGCGCGGAACCAGTCGGAAAGGGCGTTGACGCATTTCGCGCCGACGCCGTGGAGGCCGCCGGAGTATTTGTAAGCGCCTTGGCCGAATTTTCCGCCGGCGTGAAGATTCGTTAGCACGAGTTCAACGGCGGGGATGCCGAATTTCGGGTGCATGTCCACGGGGATGCCGCGGCCGTTGTCGGAAATGGTGATCGAGCCGTCCACGTGGATGGCGACCTTGATCTTCGAGCAGTAGCCGGCGAGGTGCTCGTCGATGGAGTTATCGAGAACCTCGAACACGCAATGGTGGAGGCCGCGCTCATCGGGATCTCCGATATACATCCCCGGGCGCTTGCGGACGGCTTCAAGGCCTTCGAGTTTGTCGATCTGTCCGGCGTTGTATTCCTGCTCGGCTCCGACCTTGGTTTGGGCCTGTTCTGGCTCGTTGGGGATATCTGACATAGTGCGGGGAGAGAATCTGAAATCCGCTGCTGGTAAACAAGGACTTATTCCCGGTGAAATTCCCGGTGAACTCAAGCGGCGAGCACAAGCGGGGGGACACAGGAGAAACATGGCGAAGGGCGTCCGCTTGGATCTGGCAATAATGAGGGTTTCGATTGGGGCGAATATGGGCTTGCATGCGGAAAGCGCTTAGAAGAGATTTTCGCTCCGACATGCACGAGTAGCTCAGCGGTAGAGCAACCCGTTTACACCGGGTCGGTCGGCGGTTCGATCCCGTCCTCGTGTACCAGCCTATCTTCTTTGGATTTTCACGCATCACGTGCAAAGAATATCACCGGGACAAACACGGGCGGCATGGTTGCCGGCTACCGAATCAACCCGCTCAGGCATCTCAAGGGAATTTGGCGGCAGCGGGATTCACCTAATTGATCTTGATCTTCCTGTTTTACGGAGTGATTTTCTTGGGGTTGTCAGCGCGCAGGTGGAGCCTTCACTTCCGTACACAACTAAACCGGTTTGAGGAAAAATGTACACTAACCTCAAAAAAATCTTCAAAACCGTAAAAATTTGAGATCATTTCTTAAGAAATAGCCACTAATCGCGATTTTAATCAGCCGGATGCACGCGGGAAAAAATTTGTAACTTACTGAATATCAAGTAGATACGATTCATTTCGAAATTTCCCACTTTCTGCTTGTGGATAAAGTGTACAAAAGTGTAGATTGCTTGGGTTGACGTGAATGTCAGCCCCAAAATGAGCGGTCAATTCCAGCAATACAAAGGCACCTACCTTTACAAGACAGATTCGAAAAGTCGGGTCAATGTCGTGTCTGCTTGGAGGCCGCAGCCAGGCGAAAGCCTTCATATGATGGCCTCCTTCGACCGGAGGAGCGAACTTCCCATCATCAAGGTGCTGACGGACGAAGGCATCGCAAGCCGCCTGAAAACCGTGGATGACCACGTGTTAGATCCAGGGGAAAAGGCAGAGGCAAAGAGCGAGCTGAAGAGGAATCTCCGTGATGCGAACCTAAACGACCAAGGCAGGCTGTTGCTACCGAAGGATTTTGCGCAGCACGCCGGAATCGAACCCGACGCGGAAGTTTATCTCCTAGCGGGCGACTCTCATTTCGAGGTCTGGAGCAAGAAAAACTATTGCGCGGCCTTCGGAGGACTCGGAGTTGCGCCCTCGCGCAACAAGCTAGGCATTTATTGAAAATTTTCACCCCTGAACCCACCGATTTCAATCCCCACTGATCGCATGCTGCTTAACCCACCAGCCCCAGCAGACGAAACGGCGCACCTGTCGGCGGTTTCCGGTCGGTTCTTCCGTGCGCTAGGGTTGGATTCCTTTTCCCCAAGCTCTCTGGCTGGGCGGATGAAGTCTCTCGGGACAGAGCTTCATTCGCTTTTTAATCCGGTGCGTCGCGCTGCTCCTGGCTGGTTGTCAGCGCGGCCACCGGTAAAATTTTCCCATGGATCACAAAACAGCGCGCTCGGGACAGCACGCGGTTTTGGCATGTCGGACTCCGCAACCGCTCCTGGCTGGTTGTCGGTCGCGGAGTCCGAATCCCTTTCCCCGGAAGGCTACCACCTTCCCGTCTTGGCCGATGAGGTGCTCGAAATGATGGATGCCTGCGCAGGCAGATACATCATCGATGGCACCCTGGGCGGCGGCGGTCACACGGAGCTTTTCCTGAAAGCCGGTGCGAAAGTCCTTGGCGTGGATCGCGACCCTGAGGCGCTCGCCCATGCCGGGTCGCGTCTCGCCGGGTTCGCACCGAATTTCTCCACCTATCAGGCGAATTTCTGCGAAATCCCCGGCCATCCCGATATCGCGGCGGGAGAGCTCGCCGATGGGCTGCTGCTCGATCTCGGGGTTTCCTCGCGCCAGCTCGATTCCGCGCCGCGCGGCTTCTCCTTCATGCGTGAGGGCCCGCTCGACATGCGCATGGGGCCGAACGCGAAAATGACCGCCGCCGATCTAGTCAACCACTCGCCCGAAGCCGAGATCCTCCGCATCCTCCGCGAATACGGCGAGGAACCCCGCGCCCGCCGGATTGCCGCCGCCATTGTCGAAAGGCGCGCCGTGAAACCCTTCACTACCACCACAGAGCTCGCCGCCTGCATCGAGAAAGCCGTCGGCCGCAGCGGGAAAACACATCCCGCTACCCGCAGTTTCCAAGCGATCCGCATGGCGATCAACGAGGAACTCGAATCGCTCGCCGCCGTCCTATCCTCCGCCACCAAAATCCTTAAACCCGGAGGACGCCTGCTTATCATCACTTTCCATAGCCTCGAAGACCGCGAGGTGAAGAGATATCTCCGCCAGCACTCACAACCATACATCGACGATCCCACCTGGCCCGAGGCGCGGCCCAACCCCGACCGCATCTTCCGGCTGCTTTCGAAAAAAGCCATCGCGCCCAGCGCCCAGGAAACATCCACGAACCCAAGAGCCCGCAGTGCGAAACTGCGGGTCGCTCAGCTTTTGGGGGATGAACCCCTCACCGCCTGAAAAACTTCGCCCGAACTCCACCCAACCACCGCCATGAACCGCCGCCGCCAGGAACCCAATCAGAGGATCTCGCTCGCTATGATTCTCTCCGTCATCCTCGCAGGCGCGTTCGGTGCCGTCGGCGGTGTGACCTACGTGGTTTATCGTAATAGTCAGATCAAGACCGCGCGCGAAATCGATATCGTGGAGCGCCGCATCGAGCAGCACCAGCTTGACATACGCACCGTGCAAATGCGCGCCGACCAGATCCTGAACCTATTTGCCATAAGGAAAAACCTCGAAGAGACGGGCACCGATCTCGTCCCCATTCCCATCGGTGTCTCCGAAGACGTCACCACGCCGGATGACGCACCGGAAGCCACCTCCGCCAGCCTGTGAACCGCGCTTTCCAAAACCGCTGCATCGTCCTCTGCCTGGTCCTAGTGACCTTGCTCAGCGCCTTGTCCGCGCGCCTCGTACAGATTCAGCTTGTTGACAGGCAACGCTACGCCGCCTCGTCGTCCAAGGCTTTCCACCGCATCGAGCGACTCCCCGCGATCCGCGGCATGACCGTTGACCGCAACGGCGAGCCCATCGCGAAAAGCATCCCGGTAGCCTCGGTCTTTGTGGACAAGAACCACCTCCTCGATCCCAAGCTCGCTTCCTTCGGCCTCGCCTACATGGAAGCTTCCGTGGATAGCTCTTGGAAAAAACTTTCCAGCGAGGAGCGCGTCCGCCGCATCTATTCGCTGCGTGGTGAGATTCTCGCCCGGGAATCCGCGGACGTGATCGTGCAGAAGCACCTCGCCCGTGTAATTTCCCTGCTCGACCCGCTTCTCGAAATGGATCGCAACCAGATACGCGCGGCGATAGAGACAAACAGGGCGAAGTGGTTCCCAATTGCCAAGGACATCCCGGACGACACCGCAGAACGCCTCCGTGAAATCGTCGATGTGAACTACCTGCAAGGCATCGCTTTTGAGAACTCGATCAAGCGCTGGTATGCGAACCCTAACCTCGCCACCCACCTCAGCGGCTTTACCGGCGAGGTGGAGGAGAAAACGGAGGATGGGAAAACGACTTACCGGATGGCGGGGCGTTTCGGTGTCGAGTCCTCGCAGGAAGAGTTCCTCGCTGGACGGGATGGACGCCGTGAGCACCGCAGGGATTTGCGCGGCATGATTGTTCCCGGCAAGGCCAGCAGCCTGCTGCCACCTCGTGCCGGGCTCAACGTGAAGCTCACCATCGATCTCGGTACGCAGGCGATTGTCGAGGAGGAGCTGGGTGCGGGACTCGCCCAATTTAAGTCGGAGCGCGGCGCGGTGATCGTCATGGATCCGAAGACCGGTGAAGTCCTCGCCATGGCCTCGCGCCCGCACTTCGACCTCAACCACAAGCAGGATTTGGAGAACAACTCCTTCAACTACGCGATCCAAGCGAAATACGAGCCGGGATCCACGATCAAGATCATTCCCACCGCCGCGGCGTTGGAGGAGAAACTCGTCACGCCCACCACCGTCCTGAACTGCCCGCGATTTCTGCAGGAACAGAAGTTCAGCGTGCGCGACGGACACTCCGGCGGCATGCTCACCTTCGAACAGATCATCCAGAAATCGAATAACATCGGATGTTGGAAGCTCGCCAAACAGCTGGGCGTGAAACGCTACTACGGTTACGTGCACGGCTTCGGTTTCGGCGAGCGCAGCGGGATCCAGCTTAGCGGCGAGAATCCCGGCATGGCTCCGGTCGCGAAACTACCTGTCGATTTCTCACGGGCCTCCTACGGATATTACATAGGCGTCACGCCGATCCAGATGGCCACCGCCTATTGTGTAATCGCCGGCGACGGGCGTCTTCTCAAGCCCAACATCATCAAGGCTCTGGTCGCCAACGACGGCACGGTGGTCGATGACTTCCCCACGGTCTCGCGCAGGAAGGTGATTTCCCCCGAAACGGCGAAGAAAATGCGCACCGCGCTGCACAAGGTGACACAACTTGGTGGCACCGCCCAGCAGGCCTGCGTGGCCGGCTACAAGGTCTGCGGGAAAACCGGAACCGCCATCAAGCACGATCCTAAACGCGGCGGTTACATAAATGGTGCGTATGTCGTTTCCTTCGCCGGTTTCATGCCCGCCGATGATCCGGCGTTCGTCTGTTACGTCGTCATCGACGAGCCGAAAACAACCGAGGTGACGCACTACGGCGGAACGATCGCAGCCCCTATTTTTTCAAAAATCGCGACCCGCCTCGCCGCACACATGAACCTCACGCCCACCGAACCGATCAAGGACTCCGAGGAGCCGATCGCCAGGACCCAATAACCTACATGCTTCTCCGTACGCTTATTTCCCAGCTAGAAAAAGTCACCGCTTCTGGTGCGCTTGATCTTGAAATTGATGACCTCACGGCGGATTCCCGCGCCGCAGAGCCGGGCAAGCTGTTCGCCGCGATCCGTGGCACGAGTATGGACGGGCACAAATTCATCGCGGACGTCATCGCGAAAGGCGCGACCGCGATCCTCGCCGAGTCCGCGCCGCCTTCCGATTTCCCGCAAACGGCGGCATGGCTCCACGTTCCCGACAGCCGCGCCGCGCTGGCCGTGCTTTCGGCCACATTTTACGGCGAGCCTGCGGGAGAGCTGAAGATGGCGGGTATCACCGGCACGAACGGCAAAACAACTACGGCATTTCTCGTACATCACATCATGCGCACGGCATGGCACCGCGCCGGACTGCTCGGCACCATCCTTGTCGATGACGGCGAGACCCGCACGCCCGCAAAACACACGACGCCCGGCTCCATCGAGCTCAACGCCATCCTCGCTACCTTCCGCGACAACGCCTGCCGCGGCGCGGCGATGGAGGTTTCCTCTCACGGCATCCACCAGAAACGCGTCCATCACATCGCCTTCGACGCCGCCGTTTTCACCAACCTCACCCAGGATCACCTCGATTACCACGGTACGCTCGCGAACTACATGGAGGCGAAGGCCTCGTGGTTCCACGACCTCGCAGCGAATCCGCTGGGGAAAAAGCCCATCGCCATCATCAACACCGACGACGCGCGCGGCAACGAGCTCGCCATGGCACTCGAAGGCAAGATGCCGGTGCTGCGTTACGGCTTCGGCGTGCATTGCGATTTCCGCGCGAATGGCTTCCGTCAGAAGACCGACGGCATGACCTTCGAACTCGCGGCGAAAGGGAAAACCTTCCTCGTCCGCGCGCCGCTCATCGGCCGTTTCAACGCCTACAATCTCCTCGCCGCCATCGCCACCGCCTCCGCCTGTGGTATCAAGCCCCGCGAAGCCATCGCCGCACTTGCCGATTCCCCGCAGGTGCCGGGTCGCATGGAAAACGTGGGCAGCGCGGGTGGTGCCACGGTCTTTGTCGATTACGCCCACACGCCGGATGCGATCGAGAATGCCTGCCGCACCTTGAAAGAACTCGATCCACGCCGCCTCATCACCGTTTTCGGCTGCGGCGGGGATCGCGACAGTGCCAAGCGCCCACTCATGGCCGCCGCCGCCGC
>CAMBTF010000057.1 GCA_945870545.1 Akkermansia muciniphila | reverse complement strand
GCGGCGACCTGTTCCGGTTTCACAGCGGATGCCTTGTTGCCGAAGCTGTTGCGGATGTAGGTGAGAACCCCGGCGATCTGTTCGTCGGTCTGATAGGCCATCGGGGTCATGCCCGCCGGGAAATTGTATTCCTTGCCGGCCACCGTGATAGGACCCTTCAGTCCGCGGAGCTGGATGATAACGAGGTTGGAAACCGGGCCGGTGACCCACTCGGATTGCGCGAGTGGCGGGCCGGCGGGACCACCCTCCCCGTTCTGGCCATGGCAAGCTCCGCAAACCATGAATTGAGCTTTGCCGATCTCCATGACGGCGGGATCGATGGGCGCGTCCGCATCCGCAGCGGGTGCGTCGATACTCCCGAGGTCGGCGACCGGGGCATCGGCGAGTTTCTTCGCGGTATCGGAACCTGGCACGATTTGCTCGGGTTTCTCCACAGCGACAGGCTTTGAGGAAACAAGTTTCCCGGCGACCTCATTGGCGGCGGCAGCAATCTGCTCTTTCGTGAGAACCGTCGCCTGCGCGGCGTCGATCTCCTTCTTGTATCCGTAACGGATCTCACCGGCGGCGTCTTCCGGAGTTTCCGATTTCCCAAACCATCCAAAGAGCGCGCCGGCTCCGAGGATAACGAGAAGGATGACGGCAAAGAGCGTGAAGATCCCAAGGCCATCGATGAAGGCTTTGATGCGGATCAGGGGATTGTCGCGGGTGGGGTCCATGCTTGGAAGAAATCAGTTGGAGAGGTTCGCGGATTCGAGGATGCGGGGGTCACGGTTCGGGTAGAGCGAGTGCTGGCCGAGGGCGCGGAGAAGGACGAAAAGGAAGGCCGCACCAATGGTCACGAAGGCGAGGATGTCGCCCCAGAATGCGCCATTGATGGCAGGTGTGATATTCCCGAATATCTCCGGCTTGATCTTTCCGAGAGAAACGCCGCGCTCGGGGATCACGATGAGGTAGTGGTCGAGCGCGTGCATGCAGAGCGTATATGCTGCGACGATGGAGAGGTATTTTGGATTCTTCTTGAGCCACGCCTGAAGCAGCACGACGAAGGGAACTACGAAATGGCCGAAGACTAGGAAAATCATGCCGGTGTTCCAGCCATCCGTGTTGCGGATCAGGAAGTAGGAAGTTTCCTCGGTAATGTTCGCATACCAGATGAGGAAATACTGGGAGAACGCGATGTAGGCCCAGAAGGTGGTGAAGGCGAAGAGCAGTTTCCCCATGATGTGGAAATGCTCCGGGCCGGTGACGTGCTTGAGATGGCCGCGGCTTTTCAGGAAGGTGCAGACAAGGATGATCACCGCCATTGAGTTCAGCGCGGAACCGGAGAAGAGATAGACGCCCCACATGGTGGAGAACCATTTGTAATCAAGGCCCATCGCGAAATCGAAGCCAGTGAAGGTGATCGTGAGCGCGAAGATAATGAGCGGGTAGTTGGAGTGGTAGCGGGCCTTGAGCAGCCGGGCCGTGCCGGGATTGGGGTCGGTGTCCTGATCGGTCGAGAGTTTCCGCAGGAACCAGATGACAGCACTGAGGCCGACGCCGTAGAACACAAAGCGGCCGAACCAGAACGGCATATTCATGAACCACTGCTTCGCATAGAGCAGGTGGTCGGCGTGGTGAAGGTGCTCCTTCAAGTTCTTCACATCACCACTCGCCACAGCGTCATAGCCCTCGCGGTGGATGTTCATCCACTCGTAGAGGTATTGGTTCACCTGCGGGAAGAGCAGGGGGATGCCGAAGAGGAAGATCCACGGGAAGGTGGAGCCGAGGTTTTCGAAGGTGCGGCGGACAGAGGTGCCCCAGCCGGAGTTCGAGACGTTGTGGAGGAGGGTCCAGAACACCCCGCCGATGGAGAGGGTCAGAAAAAAGTAAAACGCGAAGAGCCAGGAATAGGCGTAGGTGCCTTGGAACCACTCGCCGAAGACCCCGAAGAGTCCGAGCAGGCTCAGAATCGTGCCGATCCCGGCGATGCCGAGCGCGATGGTTTTCGCCTTGGCGACCTTCGATTTGTCGAGGTGGTCGCCATGGATGGCGATGTCAGCGGATGTTACGTGATGGGACATCTTTGAAAAATTATTGGGCTGCGGTGGCGGCTTCTTTCGCGGCTTGGAGCGTGCGGACGTAGGCGATGATCGCCCAACGGTCGCGGACGGGTATGTTCGCTCCGTATCCGGACATCATGCCCTTGCCGTTGGTGATGACTTCATACATCCGACCGTCGGGGTAGGTGGCAGATTTGAAAGGATCGAGGTGGAAGTTCGCAATGCCGGGGACGCCGTATTTGGAAGTGACGCCAAGACCGTTACCTGCGGCACCATGGCAGACGGCACAGTAGATGCCATAGCGCTCCTCGCCGCGGCGGATCAGTTCGGCGGCGGTATCCGCTGTGAGTTCGAGTTCCTCGGGCATTCCGTTGCCGAAATAATCGCCGACATGGCCGGTGTAATAGTAGCCCGGCTGTCCGCCGAACTCGTATTCAGGACTGCCACCGATCAGGGACGCGCCCTCCTCGTTGAAGCCGCGCGGCTGCGTTTCGGCGACAGGAAGCCTCGCTCCTTTGCGATCGGCGAAAAAGGAACTCGGCGACTGGGCCTTCTGCTTGTCCTGGTTGTCCATATCCGGGAAAACCTGGATGGGAGGCTTCGTGAAATGCTGCCCACGGAACCCACCGATCCCGACAACGAGAACGGCGATCAAAGCGTAGATTAGAAAGAAGTAGCGCATGAAGGAATTGAATATTGATTATTGAAAATTGAGTATTCTCAGTGCTCTTCCTCTACGAGTTCGATGTTTTCCCCGCCGATCTCGGCGAGAAGGCTGCGGGTGGAGTCGGGGCCGAATTTTGCGTCGCGTGCCTCGATGGCGATGAAGAAGCCGTCGTCGGTGGCGCGGTGGAACTGTTTGCTGGCGAAGAGCGGGTGGTTCAGGCGAGGGAGCTGGATCAGGCCGAGCAAGCCGAAGAGCACGGTGAAACCCGAGAACAGGATGGTCAGTTCGAACATGATCGGGAAGAACGCGGGGATTGTGAAAATGTTGGTAGGCTTTGCCTGAACAACAGTGGGGTAGATCAGCACCTGCGTGGAATAAGCCAGCGCGAATGCCGTGGCGGTCCCGGTGATGCCGCCGAAAAAGACG
This sequence comes from Akkermansia muciniphila, assembly GCA_945870545.1. Taxonomy (GTDB): domain Bacteria; phylum Verrucomicrobiota; class Verrucomicrobiia; order Verrucomicrobiales; family Akkermansiaceae; genus Luteolibacter; species Luteolibacter muciniphilus_A. The sequence continues at coordinate 5,263 of CAMBTF010000057.1, read as the reverse complement.
AACCATGGCAGGATGGAGCGCTTCATGCCCATCGCGGTATCGAGGCCGTGGACGGGATATGGCGTGTAGCAATCCCATTTACGGAAACCCGCGTCGCGGACTTTCTCAGCGGCCTTATAAAGTGCGGAGGCGCTTTTGAACTCGGCTAGGTAGCCATAAACTCGTTTGCGGGTGGTGCTCACGTGAAAGATTGAGGATTGATGATTGAAGATTGTTGATTTCGGATTTCAGCTTTTGCTTTCGGCGAATTCCTTTTGGTAGGAAGCGATCTCTTCCGTACCGTGGTCGGGGTGGGATTCGTTGTCGTCGAAGTGCGGATCGCTCTCCAGCTTGGTCCATTTCACCTCGGCGATGTTGATGCAGGGCAGGAAGCGCAGGAACAGGAGGAAAAGGGTGAGGAACAGGCCGATCGTGCCGACGAAGGTCATCATTTCCACGGCGGAAGGGCTATAGGTCTTCCAGTCACCCGGCAGCCACATGCGGGCGAGGGTGGTGACGATGATGACGAAGCGCTCGAACCACATGCCGACGTTCACGCACATCGCTACGATCATCACGACCCAGAGGTTTTCCCGGCAGGCCTTGAACCAGAATACCTGCGGCGAGAGCACGTTGAGCGACATCATCGCGGCGTAGGCCCACCAATAGGGCCCGGCGATGCGGAACTTGAAAGCATCGATCTCGTAGATCGCTCCCGAGTAGAACGCGACGAATAGCTCCATCAGATAGGCGTAACCGACGATGGTGCCAGTGAGCAGGATGATCTTCGCCATGTTATCGATGTGCTTCATGGTGATCAGATCCTGCAGGCCGTAGATGAAACGGGCGGGAACCATGATCGTGAGCACCATGGCGAAGCCGCCGAAGATCGCGCCAGCCACGAAGTAGGGTGGGAAGATTGTCGTGTGCCAGCCGGGCACGACCGAGGTGGCGAAGTCGAACGAAACCACGGAGTGGACGGAAAGGACGAGCGGCGTGGAGAGCGCGGCGAGAAGGAGATATGCCATTTCATAATGGCTCCACTGGCGGTTACCACCGCGCCAGCCGAGGGCGAAGATACCGTAGAGAACCTTGCGGAGACCGGGCTTGCAGCGATCACGGATTGTGGCGAGGTCGGGCACCATGCCGAGGAACCAGAAGATCAGGGAGATGGTGAAATAGGTGGAGACCGCGAACACGTCCCAAAGCAGGGGCGATTTGAAGTTTTGCCAGATCGCGTTCGCGTTAGGGATAGGGGCGAGGAACCATGCGAACCAGACGCGGCCGACGTGGAACGCCGGGAAAATACCGGCGCAGACCACGGCGAAGATCGTCATCGCCTCGGCGGCGCGGTTGATGGAGGTTCGCCAGTTCTGCCTGGTCAGGAAAAGGACGGCAGAGATCAGCGTTCCCGCGTGGCCGATGCCGATCCAGAACACGAAGTTGGTGATATCCCAACCCCAGAAAACCCGATTGCTCATGCCCCAGACTCCGACGCCGGTGGAAACGAGATAGGTCAAGCCGCCGCCGACACCGATGAGGGCGATGAGCGAGCACGGGATGAAAAGCAGCCACCAGAGGAAAGGCTGGCGGTTCTCGATGATGCCGCAGATCCGCTCGGTGATCCAGTGATAGGAACGCTCGTTAAGGATCAGCTTTTCGCGCTTGAGGACGGGGAGTTTTACTCCGGAATCCGCGTGTTCAGTGTTCGAGGCCATTGAGTTGGAGAAAGTCGTTAGGAAATTGGGGAGAAGACACAAGACACAAGACTGTCAGACATAAGAGGAGAGGGATTCTCGCTGTGCTGTGTCGTAATCATCTGATCTTGTGTCTTGTGTCTCAAAGTCTTGTGTCTTCTAGACCATGTGGATGGTGGATTGACCGACGAACTTGGCGTCGGGCATCTTCGGGTTCGGGTTTTTCACGCGGGCTAGGTAGCTGGTGCGCGGGAGGGTGCCGATGTAGTTGAGGAGGTCGTAGTTCCGCTCCAAGACCTTGGCGCGGCCCATCTCGGAGGCATCCTTGTCGAGGAGATTTCCGAAGGCGATGGCTTGGGCAGGGCAGGCGTCCTGGCAGGCGGTTTTCACGGAATCGACCGGGATGCGGAGTGTTTCCGTGGTGACGGTGACCTCGGGTGAAAGATTTCCGGAGGCGAGGACTTCCTGTTTCTGGCCGCGCTTCTGGCGGATCACCGCTTCCTGGATGCGCTGCACGCAGTAGGTGCATTTCTCCATCACGCCGCGCATGCGGACGGTGACGTTCGGGTTCTTCTGGAGGTGCGGCGCTTCCTTGTCCTGGCGGACGCCCGCAGGCCCCTTGTTGAGGTTGTTTTTGATGAGCGGATTGCGCTTGTTGTAGTCGAAATAATTGAAACGACGCGCCTTGTAGGGGCAGTTGTTCGCGCAGTAGCGGGTGCCGATACAGCGGTTGTAGGCCATCGCGTTGAGACCGTCCTCGGTGTGCACCGTGGCGTTAACCGGGCAGACTGTTTCGCAGGGAGCGGATTCGCACTGTACGCAGGCGACGGGTTGCGGAACCATGGCCGGATTATCGGCATCGAAGGTATTGTCCTTGTGGACGGCGAAGTAGCGATCCATGCGGATCCAGTGCATCTCGCGGCCTTTTGCGACCTGCACCTTGCCAACGATGGGGATGTTGTTCTCGGATTGGCAGGCGACAAGGCATGCGTTGCAACCCATGCAGGAGGAAAGGTCGATGGTCATGCCCCATTGGTGGAGCTTGTCGCTAAGTAGCGTGCCGCCCTTGCGGTCTTCCTGCTTGTAGAGGGAAATATTCTCGGGCGCGTGGGAGTCGTTGCCCTGCTTCTTCACCTTCGCGAGCTGCGCCTTGAAATCGCCCTTGTGGTCGATGGTGTCCGTGGAAATCTCGCGGGCAAGCGCACGGCCATACATCGCGTTGTGCTCCTGGGTGAGCGCGACCGAGTAGCGTTTTTCCGTTTTGGTAACCTTGGCGCCGCTGGCGAAATAGGCGGTGTCCTGGGTGCGGAGCGGGTAGGCGTCGAAACCGCGGTTCACGCCGACGAGGCCGACGTGGTTTGCGTTTTTCGTATCGCGTTCCAGTTCGTCGTCGCCGTTGAAGCCTTGACCGTAGCCGAGCGGGATGATGATCGTGTTTTCGGCTTGTCCGAAGGACACGAGGACGGGGATTTCCAGGGTCTTGCCGTTGACTTTCAGCGAAATGACGGGCGACTTGCGGGCGCTTCCCTCATTGTCGGGGGAACGCGATGCGAAAGTGGTCTCAAGCTGGATGATCTCATCATAGATGCCGAGTTCCTTGGCGGTCTTCGGCGCGATGAGAGCGGCGTTGTCCCAGGTGAGTTTCGAGACCGGATCGGGAGCTTCCTGGAGCCAGCCGTTGTCGATCCAGCGGCCGTCATAGACTGAGGCGTCGGTGGCGAAGATCACGTCGAGCTTGTCCTTGCTTGGAGCGCCAGCCTTCGCGTTCGCGATATCGGTGGCGGCGTTGCCGGAAAGGGCGGGAGTGGCGGCGGCGTAGGTGTCGCTCGCATCGAAACCGTTTTTCAATAGATTCTTCCAGGCTGCCTTGTCCTTGGAGAAGGTGGTTTTCACTGCCTCAAGTGCGGGAGCCGGCTTACCATCCTCCCCTTCCCCGGTGATGAGCTTTCCATCCTCGGAAAGAAGCGCGAGCAGCAGCTCAAGCTCCGCCACACAATCGGGATAGAGCGGCAGGATCATCGGCTGCACGACCGTGAACGCGCCGCGGGAGCTGCGGGCATCGCCCCAGGATTCTAGGTAATGCGCGGCGGGAACGTGCCAGGTGCAGGCATGCGCCGTGGCATCGGTGCGGAGGCCGAGATGGATGGAGGTTTTCGCTTTCGCGAGGGCTTCGCCGAATTTCAGGTCGGCGGGCGCGTCGTAAACGGGATTGGACGGGGTTAGGAAAATGACCGTCTCGATGGCGGCGTTCTGGAGATCGGCGGTGAGCGCGGCGATGTCGCCGAAGCCTTTCACGCCAGTCTGGAAAGCGGAAACACCGGTGCCGATATTGCCAAGCGCAAGGTTGATCGCCAGCGCGAGGTGCTTCACGGCGGCGGACTGGCGGGAACCGGCGAGAACAGCGGTGTTCGCGCCGCTGGCCTTGAGATCGGCGGCGAGCGCCTTGACCCACTTGAGCTGTTCCGCGTCGGTGATCGGCGCGATGCCTTCCGCCGCGATATCGAACTCACGCGCGATCTGCGCGGCGAAGGCAGCGACCATGCCTGGAGCGACGCGTAGGCGGTGATCCGCCATGCCGCCGGTCAGCGTGAAAGCGGATTCCACCGAGTAGAGGCGGTTCATCGAAGCCGCATCGGGTTTGGCCTTGTAGCCTTGGCCCTCGGGCTTCCTGCGGTTGAAAAAAGCGATGTTCGATCCCTGCGGATCCGTGCCCGCAAAGTCGCAGTCCAGCGAGAGGATGCGGTCGGCTTTGGCGAAATCGGGAACCAGCTTCACGCCCTCGCCGAGGATCGTGCTGTCGTTGGCGGCGAGCGCCTCGTATTGGTAAAATTTCGCGTTATCGTTTTTCGCGAGTTCCGCGATCAAGCGGAGGCGGGTCGGGCTTTCATCGGCACCGAAAACAAAACCGATCTTCGCGGTTTTGTCTTTTGCGAGAGCGGCGAGGACAACCTCAAACTCAGAGCGTTTCGCCGCCTTGCCGGCCTTGAGAAATTTCCGCGAGCGGGAGGTCGAGTAAAGATCAAGAACCGAGGCCTGGGCGAAGGCGTCCGTGCCTTCGTAGTCCGGGTGCAGGCGGTTGGAGGCGACCTTGGTAGGGCGGCCTTCGTGGGTGGTGACGACGAGTGGCACGGCACCGCCGGCGCGCGGCATACTAGAGGCGTAGTAGGTGGCTTTCCCGGGGATCACCCACTCGGGAGCTTTGGTGTAAGGCACCAGGTATGCCTCCGGGCGGCGGCAGGCGACCATCCCGAAACCGGCCAGCGCGGTGGAGGATCCCATCAGCTTGAGGAAGGTGCGGCGCGAGGTTTCCAGTTCGTCCTGGTTCGCCATTTCGGCAGCACCCTGCGGGAACTCGCGGTCTAGCCAGGTGCGGAATTCGGCGGTGTCGCGGAGTTGTCCGGCGCTGCGCCACGAGACGGTCGTTTCGTCCTGCGGGACTTCCGGATGGTTCCAAATGCGTTTGCTCATATCAGGGCGGCGGGAAAAATTTTCGTGGGAAACAGGTTAGCGGTGGCAGGAGGTGCAGCTGGACTTGGGATGGACATTGAAGGTTTCCTTCAGTTTCTTGCCAAGATCGATGGTGGTCT
>CAMBTF010000056.1 GCA_945870545.1 Akkermansia muciniphila | reverse complement strand
TGTAGCGGAGGCGAGATACGGACCCTTCGACTACACCCATGGTTGAACAAGCCCGGTTTGTAAGGGAGAGGCGGGACGTATGCGGTTTATGTTTGAAACGGGACTCCAGGGAGTGGAGTGCAAGGTGTTTTTAGCCTCCAAGGCCTGATTGACCGTTGAAGGAATTGACCGCGACCATGCCGCCAAACAATCCGGTCAGCACGTTGGCCGCCCCCAGGGTCTTAAGTTCCCGGTCAAAATCCGGATCGGTTCCGGTGGCCACTTCAAGGCTCGTGGCATTCAGCAAAATGGTGATGATGACGACCATGGACATGGCAGCAAAGTCCTTGAGATGGAAAAGCAGGAGATCCCAGCGAACCTCTTGCCAGGAGATGCTGAAGGGAGCCGCCCAAGAGGAAACCGGCAGCGGGCCGAGCAACAGACCCGCCGCGCGAGCCTCGGGAACACTCATTCCCTGGAAGAACAGGAAGAGGTGAAAAATCGCCACCGCGAAAAAAATCACCCCGGGAATAATCAGATAATGCGTTCGGAACCGCAGCAGGACGGTCAGCCCAAAGGCAACCAACCCGGCGGTCCACCAAGCCAGCACAGGCACCGACTGAATCTGTTCCCATCCGGTCTGCCAGGGAGTATGACCGGTGAGCATCCTCCAGCCTCCGGTGAGAAGGAGATAACCCGTGCCCGCCAGAAATCCGCCCACGACTTGGTGCGGAATATAGCGGACATACCGCCCCCAACGTCTGGCCCCCACTAGATAGAGGACCGCTCCGCACCCGATGGCAGAAAGGAACAAATACATCAGCACCGTCGGCAGCATTTGGGCGGTAGAAGATCCGGACAACGCCATCTCAGCGGCCATCGCCGCCACGGTGATGGCCAGAATCGCGGAAGGATTCGAGTCGGGCCCTCCCACGGCAAAATTAAACGAACTGCCCACCGAGAGAATCAGCAGGGTCACGCAACTCGCCACCAGTCCCACCAAGACCGCCTGTCCCGTGTAGGCCTCGAACTGACCGCCAAAGATCAATGACGCAAATCCGCTCGCGTAGGCCAACGTCATCAGAGCACCGAGTGTCCCGGCCAAAAGATTCGGAACGACAGCTTTGCGAAAATTCATCGTGGACAACTTGGAAACATTCCGGCGACTTAATAACGGCACCATCCTCTGGCAAAGACATACACGACGCTTTGCCTGTGACAATGTTGTAATAAAGTCTTTCTCGTCTTAGGACCGGTCATCGCGGTGTCCGCAAGAACATTCAAAGGCATTCAAAGGGACAGGCATGATCGGTGTTCGCTAAATCCAAGCCAGCGCCGCCCAGCGCGAAGCCGCCCGCGCCGCGGCCTGATAGCATGGCAGTCATAGAACCCTGAACTATGACCGCTACGCACTCGCCGTAGCAAACTCATAAGCACGGTGCTTCAGGCAACGCTTACACTATCGAGCCCCCAGTCACCGCTGGAATGTCCGCAAGTGCTTCTCCTCGGCTAGATGCCGCGCACTTTGGATCGGATCACAGCCCCCCGTCGCTTGGATGGCAGCGGTCGCATTGGGCGCAAAACCGGCCGTGCGAGCAACCGGATCAAGAAATTCGTGCCGATCCGCTGTGATCCTCAGGCCTTCGACGAACCTGGTTGGTTGGAAGCCGACACCGTCTCCCACGGAGGAGGCAGCAGCATAGCGGAGCCTTCCTCTGGAGCCGGATGCTCACCGACTTTCACAGCGGCTGGACCGAGCTTGCCGCGCTCTGGGGCAACAGCGGCGGGGAAGTGCGCGTGGGCCTTGAGTAGATCGAGAAACGCCTGCCTTATCCGATGTTGGGGTTTGAGTGCGACAACGGCAGCGAGTTCCTTAACGAGCCATATCAACACGCGTGGCTGCTACTGCGCAACTACTTCACGCCGGTGATGAAGCTCGTGGAAAAACAGCGGGACGGCAGTAAAGTGCGCAAGAAATAAGACACTCCGGCCCCCCTGTGACCGGCTCCTTGGCTGCGCGAAAGTCAGCGAAGAGACAAAAGCCGAACTCCGCGACACCCGTGCAGCGCTCGACCCAATGGACTTGGCCGCCGATATCGAAGCCCGTCTGGCCCGGATCTTCGCGGTCGTTGAACGTATTGAAGAGGACCGTCAGGACGAGATTCGGCAGGCCGGAGAAGATACCGGGGTGGGCACCTTGGGGGTGGAAACCCTTGCCAAATTCACCCTAAAAAAATCAAAAACCAACCAAGCGCCGGGCGTCATGAATCTTGGCGCAACGACTCACTCCCTCCGGTGTCATTTATCATTGGCACAATAGGATTTGTAACAGGAATTTAAAACAAGAGCAACGGTTTCGCAATCGGTCGAGTAATCGGGGTCGAAAATCACTTTGACCGGAAGTGTGAGGTGGGCGGCAACGGTGGATCATCCATCAGGTCTGCAAGGATGGCGGCGATCTGGGGTTTCGGCATCAAGGTGAGGGAGTAGGCCTGGTTTTTATTGGGTGAGGCCACCCAGGCGTTGCTGCCGTCGCTGTTGATGGTGTTCGAGCCGAGGGAGACGGCGGTCCAGTAACCGGCGATGCCTCGCACGGCATGAAGGATGGCGCATTGGTCCCAGCTATGGCGGCCGTTGATTCCGTTGTAGATCGTTTCATAGGCTTTTCTCACGGGGTTTTCCACAGGGGTCTTGAGCAGGGAGCGGCCGGTGTTGACGTTCTCGCCGAGTTCGTAGCCCTGAAACATGATAGGGACGGTGTCCGGCCAGTTTTCGACAACATACTTTGTGGAAGCGGGGGAGCCGAAGCTGGAGAAATTGTATTCGGAGCCCGAGGGGTAGCGGCCGCCCATGATCGAAATCGATTTGACCTTGGCCGCGACCAGTTGCGCACCGGTCAGCGGGCTGAGGGCGTCGGCGGGCGATTTAAGCAGGTCCTCCAGATTGTTGAGCCAGCCGATGGAGGAAATCACCACGCTCCCATCGGGCTGGGCGGCGAGCACGGTGCGATAGGTGGTCACCGCATCAGGCACCTGTTTGTTGGTGATCACATCGTGTCGGTAGAGGGCGGTGTTTTCGGCGATGGCTTGGTAAGATCCGGTTTTGCCTACCGTGGTTCCTTTGTAGGCGCCCAACGGGATCTCACCGCGGCCATACCAGGTGTTGACGGCATCGACTCCCCCGACGGAGTAGGGGTCCTTGTTGTTGACGACGACCGCGATGATCACGCACTCGCCGCGATTTTGGAGCGCGTGGGCTACGGCGAGTGCGCCGGCGTCGTCGCAATCGGTGGCGGTGTCGGTGTCGATGATGAGAGGGACTTGGGCGGAGACTAGAGCGGATGAACCGAACAAGCAGAAGGCTAACAGGGCGCGGGTGCCAGCGCACATCCGGCGGAGAAATCGTGAGAATTCAGTCATAAAAACTACTACTAACAACTTTCTCGGGAATTTGCAAACGTCAAAAGAATGGGCTCTCCCGAACATTCAGTGGGCTGTGTTTGGATGGCCATCGATTTTCAGGCTGCCCGCAATCCAGTATGCAATGGCACGGAAGTTTTCGAAACGGCGGTAGCCGCGCGCCCTGCGGCGGGCGAGCTGAAGCAGTCCGTTGATCGCCTCGATGGCCGCCGAGGTCGCGTGTAGTTGCGGTAGTATCCCAGTATGCCTTCCATGTGCGACCGCAGCGAGCGCGCCAGCTTCACGAACGGCTTCATCCGCGACCTGGCGCACCAGCTCATCACCGCCTTGAGATGCTCCCTTGCGTCGGCTTCCGCCGCGTAGTTCCAGGTGTCGGCGAGGTGGTCGCGGATCGAGAGCACCCGCGCGATCCGGCTGTGCTCGCGGCAGATTTTCTCGCGCAGCGCGACCCGCCCACAAGAACCCGCCGCTCCGACGAGTTTCGCATCCCATTCTCGCAGCGGAACCTTGTGGACAACTCTCCTCGAACCGGCACTCAGACCCGGGCGTTACTCACTAGAAACTCAGATGTGCCGGATTTTTTCTCAGCTGATCCCAGCTGTTATCCCGGCTGAAAAGCGGCACGGAGGCGAACTTTGTCGTGGGCGAGATCACTGAGTTAGTGACGGGAAGCTCCGGCGGTTTACGCGTAGGCGCACAACGAGGTCATTGACAACGCCCGGCGCCGAAAGAACCTTCGCGGCGTGAACGAGCGAGCGGAAGCGGATCGGAAAATTCAGGTCAGGGCGGTGGCGTCGTTCGTGCTGATTCTGGCGATCCTCGTGGTCACGGTGCTGGGTATCATTTTTCTGGTGATTAACAAGCGGGTGGCGAAAGAGGAGGTGAAACAGCGAGTCGTCCCGGCGGTCGAGGTCGTCGAGGTCACGGCGGCGGATCACGCGGTGAAAATCTCCACGCAGGGTGTGGTCGAGAGCGCACGGGAAACGAGGCTCGCGGCGGAGGTCGGCGGGCGGGTGATGGAGATTTCGCCTTCGTTCAAGCGGGGCGGCGTGGTGAAAAAGGGTGAGCGGTTGGTGCAGATCGATCCGGCGGATTACCGCTCGGCGCTGGCGGCGGCCGAGGTTCGGCGCGCGGAGGCGGAGCTGGCGTTGGAGCTGGAAAAGGCGCGGGTGGAGCAGGCGCAGCTCGATTGGGCGAAACTCGGGAGCGGCTCCGATCCGCTCAACGCCTTAGTACTACGCGAGCCGTACTTGGCAGCCGCAGAGGCCAGCGCGGCGTCCGCCGTCGAGGTGGCGGCGAAGGCGCGGCGCGACGTGGAGCGCACGGAAATCCTCGCTCCCTTTGATGCGAGCCTGCGTTCCGCGAACGCCGAGGTCGGCGTGGTGGTGGCTCCCGGCACGATGGTCGCGGAACTCTACGCCAGTGGCGATCTCGAGGTGCGCCTCCCACTGAGCCTCGAGGACTTCGGTTTCCTCGCGCGAGCTGCGGACGGCAAGGTCACCGGCGAAATCGTCCTGAAAGGCAAGATCGGTGCGGACGAATACACCTGGAAAGCGGAGATGGCACGGGTTGATCCCGAGATTTCGCGGGAAACCCTCTCCGCCCACGTCGCGGTGAAAGTATTACCCACGGAGGGGTCGACTTTCCCGCTGCCGCCCGTCGGACTTTTCGTAAACGCGGAGATCGCTGGGAAAACGCTGGACGATATAAAGGAGATCCCGAGGCGTGCGCTCATAGAGGGGAATCGCACCATCGTGGTCATGGCGGGCAACAAGATCGCCTTCCGCGACCTCACGATTCCCAGACTCACCCGCGCCACCGCGCTGGTCAGCGGCGGCCTTGAGGCGGGCGACCGCGTGGTGCTCACCCGCCTATCCGCGCCCGTCGTCGGCATGGAGGTGGAGATCGAGAAAGATCCCGAGAAGGAGGACGAATGAACGCCGTCAAATGGTTCACCCGCAACCATGTGGCGGGAAATTTCTTGATGCTCATCGTCATGATCGCGGGCTTCGCGACGTGGTTCACGTTGAAGAAGGAAATTTTTCCCGAAGTTTCCATCGACGCCGTTTCCGTCAGTATCCCGTATCCGAACGCCACTCCCGAGGAGACGGAGCGCGGCGTGGTCGTGCCGGTGGAGGAGGCCATCGCCGACCTTCAGGGCATCAAGAAGATCCGCAGCACGGCCTCGCAGAATTTCGGCACTGTACTCGTCGAGGTGGAGAACGGCTACAACGTCCGGTCAGTGATGAGCGATGTGAAATCCCGCGTGGACGCCATCGACAATTTCCCCGAAGAAGCCGAGACCCCGGTGCTGGAGGAGATCTTGATTAAGAGCCCGGTGATGAGCGTGACCCTCACGGCGGACACCAATGAAACCACGCTCCGCAAGCTCGCCGAGCGGGTGCGCGACGACCTGTTGGTTTACGATCCGCCGCCCGCTTCCAGTCTCGGAACCTTTTTGGCGAGGATGTTCGTCGGCAAGCCAAGCATCAGCCAGGTGGAGATCGCGGGCACCCGGCCGTATGAGATCTCCATCGAGGTGTCCGAGGAAAAGCTCCGCAAGCTGGGGCTGAAACTTTCCGACATCGCCGCTGCCGTGAGGAACACAACGCTGGACTTGCCCGGCGGCTCAGTGCGCACCGAACGCGGCGAAGTGATCCTCCGTGCGCTCGGGAAAAAATACGAGGCCGGCGAGCTGGCGAGCGTGCCGGTGAGGACGGATGCACAGGGCGGCGAGATTCTGTTAGGCGATGTCGCGGAGCTGATCGACGGCTTCGAGGATGTGGACTTGAGCAGCCGCTTCGACGGCAAAACGGCGGTGGTGATCAATGTCTTCCGCGTTGGCAACGAGGACACCTTGGCGCTTGCCGATCTCGTGCAGAGATATGTGGAGGAGTCGAAAAAAACTCTTCCGGAAGGTATTAGGCTGTCGATCTGGAATGACCAGAGCCTTTACCTACAGGGTCGTCTCGATCTACTGAAATCGGATGCCCTCCTTGGACTCGTCCTTGTGCTCGGCGTGCTGACGATTTTCCTCCGCCCCTCGCTTGCTTTTCTCGTCGCCCTCAGCATCCCGCTTTCCTTCGCGGGGGGGATCTGGCTCATGCCGCTTATGGGCATCTCGATCAACATGATCTCGCTCTTCGCGTTCATCCTTGTGCTCGGCATCGTCGTGGATGACGCGATCGTAACCGCTGAGGTCGTCTATGTCCGCATCGAGAATGGCGAGCACCCCAGTGTCGCCGCATGGAAAGGCACCAGCGAAGTGGGCACCTCGGTGCTCTTCGGCATATTGGCCACGATGGTCGCTTTCACCCCCATGCTCGGGCTCAGCGGGGTCAGCGGAAAAATCTGGCCGAACATCCCGCTCGTCGTGATTCCGACGCTCGCCTTTTCCCTGATCCAATCAAAATTTGTCCTACCCGCGCACCTCGCTTTGCTGAGACCTGTGGATCCGGAGAAGAAGCTGAACGTCTTTTTCCGCTTCCAGCGCAGGATCAACGATGGCCTGGAAAGGTTTGTGGAAAAGGTCTATCAGCCCGCACTCGGCTTCACGCTGAAATGGCGCTACGTGACCGCCGCCGCTTTCATCGCCATCCTTGTTCTCACGCTCGCCATCGTCGGCACCGGGCTGATCCAGTTCCGCTTTTTCCCCGATGTCGAGGGCGATGTCCTCAGCGCAAAGGTCGAGCTCTCGCAGGGCGTGCCATTTTCCGAAACCGAAGCGGTTGTAAAACGCATCGAGGCGGCGGCCATGCGGCTTTCGGATAAATACAAGACGAAGGACGGTGGCGACATCCTAAAACACGTTCTCACCAGCGCGGGCACGCAGCCTTTCCAGACCGGTGTGCCGGTGGGCGGCCCGCCGCAGCAGACTCACATTGGCGAGGTGACCTTGGAACTCGCGCCCGCTTCCGAACGCACCGCAAGCTCCGAGGAAATCGTCGCGGAATGGCGGCGCATGGTAGGCACGCTCCCCGGGGTAGTGGAACTCAGTGTGCAGGCGGAAACCGCCACTTCCGGTAACGCGATCGACGTGGCTCTCACTGGAAACGACCTTGAGCAGCTCATCGCGGCCACCGAATTCGCGAAGGCAGGCCTCACCGATTTTGCCGGCGTGATCGATATCTCGGACTCGAACCGCGCGGGCAAGGACGAGCTACGTTTCGGCGAACTCACCCCCGCTGGCCGCGCGATGGGTTTCCGGCTCGGCGATGTCGCCGCGCAGGTGCGGGACGCATTTTACGGCAACGAGGTGCAGCGCCTCCAGCGCGGGCGCGACGAGGTGAAGGTCATGGTGCGTTTCCCCAAGGATGACCGTCGCACCCTCGCCAGCCTAGAGGATATGAAAATCCGCACCCCGCAAGGAGACGAAGTGCCGGTGCTGCAGGTCATCGAGCTCGAGCCCGGCCGCGGCCCCGCCGTCATTGAGCGCACCGACCGCCAGCGCTCGATCAAGGTCACCGCCGATACCGAGCCGGGCGTGAACGCGAACGAGGTCGTCACCGCCTACACCGCGAAGGTGCTTGATGAAATTCCCCGGAAATTCCCCGGCGTGCGCTACGGCTTCGAGGGCGAGCAGAAAGACCAGAACGACAGCGTGCGCGAACTCACCATTGGTTTCCTCGGAGCCGTGCTCGCGATGTATGTAATCATCGCGATCCCGCTGCGCTCCTATTCGCAGCCGCTCATCCTCCTGGCGGTGATTCCCTTCGGCCTCGTCGGTGCGATCTGGGGTCACGCCCTGATGGGCCTGAATCTCAGCATCATGTCGATGTGCGGCCTCGTCGCGCTCTCCGGAGTCGTTGTCAATGACTCGCTGGTGATGGTTGATTTCGTGAACCGCCATCGTGATCCCTCAGGCAGCCTCCACGACGCGGCCATCGCGGCGGGCGGTCGCCGCTTCCGTGCCATCATGCTCACTTCCGTGACCACGTTCATTGGTATCATGCCGATGATTCTCGAAACGGACGTGCAGGCGCGTTTCCTCGTCCCCATGGCCGTTTCCCTCGCCTTCGGAAGCCTTTTCGCCACGGTCATCACCCTGTTTCTGGTTCCTGGGATTTACCTGATCCTTGAGGACGTGAAAAACCTTG
>CAMBTF010000055.1 GCA_945870545.1 Akkermansia muciniphila | reverse complement strand
AAGCCTTCGCCGAGCCGCGTGGCAACTCATTCCGGCTCCTGAGCGAGAAATCTCCGGCAGTTCCGCAACTTACCTTGCCGAGCAGGGTTGATGGATGGCGTGAGAGCGGATGAAGCTCAACCAATCAAACCAACAACCAACACCATGAAAACCAACACATTGATCGTGATCGCGGCCGCCATCGGCCTTTCCGGAGCCGCCCATGCCGAAGAAGGCAAGGGCCCCCGCCCGCCCCACAAGCTGCCACCCGAAGTCATCGCAAAATTCGATAAGGACGGCGACGGCAAGCTCAACGACGACGAGAAAGCCGAGGCCAAAGCCGCCCGCGGGGAAAGGGAAGCCGCCCGCAAGAAGGAGATGCTCGAGAAATTCGATGCCGACAAGGATGGTAAGCTCAACGATGACGAGAAGGCCGCCATGCGCGAGGAAGTGAAAAAGAAAATTCTCGAAAAGTTCGATAAGGATGGCGACGGCAAACTCAACGAAGAAGAGCGAGCAGAGATGCTCAAGACCATGCCTCATCATCCCGGCGGCCCGAAGCGACCGAAGGGTAAGGGCGATGGCCCGCGTCCCGGTAAAGGCGGCGGCGATGTCGAAGCTCCCGGCGCGGGTGAGTGATCCGACCCAGCCATCATTCACAAGGTCACCCGGCAGCGGGTGGCCTTTTTTTGCTATGCAACGTGGCGGCGGATTGCATCCGCCCTGCCTTACTTTCGGGTTTATTTGGGCAAGGCGGATGCAATCCGCCGCCACGTCTCAACCCTCTGCGTGCTTGGAATTTCCGCCCGGGGCGATGGCATCGATCGCCTCGATCACGGATTCATCCAGCGGCGGGGCTTCCAGCGCGTTAAGGCAATCGTCGAGCTGGGCGACGGTGCGGGCGCCGATGATCGCGGAGGTCACGGCCTTGTGGCGCAGTGTCCAGTTGATCGCCATATGCGGCAGCGACATCCCCTGCGCGGCGGCGAGATCGCCTAGAGCGCGGATCTTTTCCTGTTGGGCGATCACCTGATCCTCTGTCAGGAAACCCTCCGGCCGAGCGGCGCGGGAACCGGCTGGGATGCCTTCCAGGTATTTCGGCGTCAGCATCCCCTGCGCGAGCGGTGAGAACACCACGCAACCGATCTTCTCCTCCAGCAGGTAATCGAGGATGCCCTCATGCTCTGGCCAGCGGTTCAGGATGGAATACGGCGGCTGATAAACGAGGCAGCGGATGCCCATTTCCTTGAGTAGCTTCACCGCTTTCTTGAGGCGTTTCAGGGGGTATTTGGAAAGGCCGGCGTAGAGCGCCTTGCCGGAGTTCACCGCGGTGGCGAGCGCGGACATGGTTTCCTCTAGGCGCGTCTCCGGATCGGGGCGGTGGGAGTAGAAAACGTCCACGTAAGGCAGGCGCAGGCGGCGCAGCGATTGGTCGAGTGAGCTCAGCATATGCTTGCGTGATCCCCATTCGCCATATGGGCCGCCCCACATCAGGTGCCCCGCCTTGGTGGTGATGATCAGCTCGTCGCGGTGGTTGGCGAAATCCTCTGCGAGGATGCGCCCCACATTCTCTTCCGCGGAGCCCGGCGGCGGGCCGTAGTTGTTCGCGAGGTCGAAGTGCGTCACCCCGCGGTCGAACGCCCGGCGCATGATCCGCCGCGCCTCTTGGAAGTCGTCCCCGTGCCCGAAGTTATGCCAGAAGCCGAGGGAAATTTCTGGAAGGAGTAGGCCGGAGTCGCCGCAGCGTCGGTAATTCATGAGCGAATTCTCAAATTTCAAAGTTCAACTATCAAGGAAGAAGGCGTCCGAAAGCCGTACGGATATGGAGCAAGGGTTTCAACCCGCCTCGATGGACTGCGATGGCTCCAGACCCGATTGTTTTGTCTGACCATGGCAGTAACCTGCGGCTTTGTGGGTTCATGGGAATTTCTCCACGCCGTTTTCCACCACGCGGAGGACGGGCAGGAGGTTGGTTTGCGGGGAGGTGTCGCGCCAGCCGAGGTGGGTGGTGGTGATAAATTTCTGGGCGTGGGGGGGGAGGTGGCGTAGGAGGGCGTTGCGGCGGGCGGGGTCGAGCTCGCCGAAAATATCGTCGAGGAGGTAGATCGGGGTTTTCTCCCGGCGGGTGTGGAGGAGATCGCCCTGGGCGAGCTTCAGCGCAAGGGCGATGGTGCGCTGCTGGCCCTCGCTGGCGTAGTCGGAGGCGGTCATGCCGTGGAGGCGGATGGAAACGTCGTCGCGGTGGGGGCCGACGACGGCTTGGCGGGTGGCGGTTTCGCGCTGGCGGGCCTGGAGGATGGATTCCTTCATGCAGGGGCCGGAGGCGGGGAGGTAGGTGAGGGTGAGGGCTTCGTCTTTCCCGGAAATATCCGTCTGGGCGGCGGCGGCGAGGGGGGAGAGATCGGCGATGAGGCGGGCGCGGCTTTCGGTAAGGAAGGTGCCGTGCTCGATGAGGATGTCCTCGTAGGCGATGAGTTCGGGGAGGCGGAGGCGGGGTTCCTTGAGGAGGAGGTTCTTGGCGCGGAGGGCGCGGCGGTAGCGGGTGTAGGCGGTGCGGTAGGCGGGATCAAGCTGGGCGCCGAGGAAATCGAGGAAGTGCCGCCGCGCCTCGCCGGGGCCGCGGATGAGGGCGAGATCCTCGTTGCCCATCCAGACGATGAGGCCGCCGTCGGCGAGGTAGGCGGTGCGGGAGGCGCGCGGCTCGCCATCCGCGAAAAGGCGCAGGCCGCCGGGGGTGTTCTTGATTTTCCGCTCCTGCCCCCATGGATCGCCCGCAATGCCGAAGCCGGGGGTGGAGAGCTTGGTGAGGGTGTGGAAACCGGAGCAGCGCGGCGATTGCAGGCGGACGAGGACGCAGATCGCCTCAAGGATAGAGGTCTTGCCGCGGGCATTGTCGCCGATGAGGATCACGCCCTCCTGCGGTGCATCGAGCTCAAGGGAGCCGAAGCAGCGGAAGTTCTGGAGGCGGAGATGCTGGAGCAAACTTTAAACTTTAAAATTTTAAATCCTAAGGAAGAGGCTTCGCGCTTCACATCGGCTGGGTGAGGTGGTCGAGGGCTTTTTGGTAGGAGGACTGTGTGAGGTAGTGGCCGAGCTTGGCGTCGAACTCGCGGCGGTGGGCGGCGGCGTAGGACTGGATGGCTTCGGAAACTTCCTTCAAGGCGGTGAGGTGGGCGGCGGGATCGCGGTCGCGGAATGGGTGGTCGGCGATGACGCCGAGGCGCTGCTGAAGGAGGGTCTGGAGTTCTGGGTGCATGGGAAAAATGTTAAGCACGAAGCACGAAATCCGAATGAAGAGGAAGACTACGGCTTCGGTGTGGCGGCGAACTTGTAGAAGAGTTTTGGGGTGGAGGGAATGAGATTCACCGTGCCGTCGGGGAGGGGCTGGATGTTCTGCGCGGGGACGGGGATCCAGTCGTCGCCCAAGGTGGCGGATTGAAGGACGGAGAGGTCTGCGAAGCGCAGGGCGGCGGCGGAAGGCGTATAGGAGGCGGTGCCGTTTGCGGAGAACGAGAGGCCGGAGCTGGGTTGGCGGGGATCGGTGCCGAGAAGGAACTCGACGAGGCCGGGCAGCCCGTCGCCATCGTCACCCGCGCCGCCGAGGTAGTCAACGAGCGGCTGGTCGGGGTTTTGCAGGAGGATATTGGCGAGGATTTCCCGGTTTGAGAAAAGGGGGATGGGCGTGGCGGCGAAGCCGTTGATCGCCTTGAGGATTTCGTTGGCGATGATGGCCTGCGCCGCGGTGGCAGGGTGAAAGCCGTCCTTGCAGAAAAGGTGCAGCGGCGGGTTTTCGCGATCCGGAGGGTAGGTGAAGAGGGTGCCGTTGATGTGGAAGGGCTGCTGGTCGTAGAGCCGGTCAGTGAGGGTATCGATGCGGGCGATGTGGGTGTCCGGCAGCGAGTCGAGCGCGGCGATGTTCGCGTTGAGGGTGGCCACCCTTTGCCGAGCGGCGGCGGCCTGGGTAGGATCGGGAATTTTCTCATCCGGGGTCGATCCGATGTCCGGCACGGTGGCGATGATGATGGGCATGCCCGCCGGCGAGTTCGCGCGGACGTAGCCGTGGATGCGGACGATGGACTGCCGGATCACATCATGCTGCGCGTCGGTGTTGGTGAGGCTCAGGTCGTTTCCTCCGAGGAAAATGAGGACGGCGTCCACGGTGGAAAGGTCGCCGGTGAGCTCCAGCCTTGTGTTGATGTCGAGGATGTTGAACGGAGTGGATAGCAGCAACTGATCCCAGCGCTCGGCCTTGAAACCGGGGACTCCGTAGTTGTATTCGTAGCCGGCGTTGCGGTAGTCGAGGTAGTTGAAAAGCGAGGGTTCGTAGTTTCCCATCGTGAAGTTCAGAGGGCGGTGGGCGTGGAGAAGTTCCACCCAGTTCTTGGTATTTGCGATGTCCACAGCGCTGTCCGGGGCGGAGAAGGGCACCTCGAAACGGTATTCCTCGGTGAGCGAGTCACCGATGGCGAGCAGGCGGAACGGCGCGGCGCGAAGCGGTACGGCGTCTAAGGCAAAGACCAGCGCGATACAGATCGTCAGACGGTGTAATCCTTTCGAGACCATTTTTCGTTGCAGCGCCGGATAGGTAGTATCGGTTGATCGGAAAGGAAACATTTCTTGTTCATTTTTACGCCTATTGCCCCATGTTGCCGCTTGGCTTTATGAAAATTGTCACCGGAGAAATCGCCGTGCGTACGCGTGGGAAGGGAACTTACGAGATCACCGCCGAGGTGGAGCGTCTCGTCCGCGAATCCGGCGTGACTGACGGGCAGGTGACGGTTTTTCTCCGTCACACCAGCGCCAGCCTCATCCTCATGGAAAACGCCGACCCCTCCGCCCGCCGCGATCTGGAACGCTGGTTCGACCGCCTCGTCCGCGAGGACGATCCCGATTTCATCCACACCCACGAGGGGCCGGACGACATGCCCAGCCACATCCGCATGGTGCTCACCAGATCCAGCGAGGTGATCCCCGTTCACGGCGGGCGGATGACCCTCGGCACCTGGCAGGGCATCTTCGTCTTCGAGCACCGCCGCGACCCCCACTCCCGCCGCATCGCGGTGACGGTGATGGGCTTGTGAAAGAGAGAACCACAACCGCAGCGAAGCGGAGATGGCCGGACTGGAAACTTCCACTCCTTCCGGCAAATCAACGCGGATGCACACGGATAAGTTCGGGTTGAAAATCCCTTTTGGGAATATGAGGGTTTGCAAACCGCCTCTTTTCATCCATGTCCATCCGTGGTGAAATTCTTCCTTCCATCTGACAAACCACCCGCCTCTCGCGTGTAATCATCCCAAGATGAAAAGCATTCCGAAAAAACTCACACTCCTCGCCGCGCTGGCGCTTTCCACCCTCTGCCCGGCGGAGGACGCAAAAAAGAACATCCTGCTCCTTGCGGGCAGACCTTCCCACGGGCCCGGTGCCCATGAACACAACGCTGGATCTCTGCTTCTCAAGAAATGCCTCGATGAAAGCGGCCTACTTGTCAAAAGCACCATGATCCGGGATGGCGAATGGCCCAGCCCCGAGCAGCTCGCCGCCGCGGATACCGTTGTCATTTACTGCGACGGCGGCGACAAGCACCTGATCCTGAAGGACGACCGCATGCAGCAGCTCGCCAAGGAGATGAAACGAGGCTGCGGCCTCGTCTGCCTGCATTACGCGGTGGAAATCCCCAAGGACAAGGGCGGCGCGGAGTTGCTCGGCTGGATGGGCGGCTACTTCGAAACTCATTGGAGCGTGAACCCGCACTGGACGGCTGATTTCAAAAGCTTTCCCGCCCATCCCATCAGCAACGGCCTGAAACCCTACGCCATGCTCGACGAATGGTATATCCACATGCGTTTCACCGATCAGGGTAAGCTCACCCACGTCCTCTCCGCCACCGCGCCGGAGGACACCATGAGCCGCGGCGACGGCCCGCACTCCGGCAACCCGCACGTCCGCAAGGCGGTGGCAGACGGGCTGCCTCAAACCTTGGCATGGGCCTTCGAGCGTCCCGATGGCGGGCGCGGATTCGGCTTCACCGGCGGCCATTTCCACAAAAACTGGGGCGATGACAACCAGCGCAAGACCGTCCTCAACGCCATTCTCTGGACCGCCAAGGCGGCGGTTCCCGCCGAGGGCGTGACGAGCAAGGTCACACCGGAGGAACTCGCGGCGAACCTCGATCCTAAGGCGCAGCAGTCGATGCTCGACCACGAGTCGAATCCCGCTTTTTGCGCGGCGTGCAAGCACTAAGGAGCCGCGCTCTCCAGAGCGCGCTTAGGGAGTATTCGCGTTCTGGGGAACGCGTCTCCTACACACCTGATTCCCCTGTGTTCAGACCCGAAACTCGATCCTTTCCATCGGGCGTGACTGGGTTTATCAACGGTGACATGTCGCGTGAACTGATCAGGATGGCACTGGAAGAGGATATCGGGGTGGGCGATGTGACCTCGTTGTATTTCGTTCCGGAAGATCGCAAGGCGCGGGCGTTCGTGACGGTGCGAAAAGAGGGGGTGATCTCGGGGATGGGGCTGGCGGAGGCGGTTTTTCTGGAGGTGGATCCGACATTGGACGTGCAGGTGCTGGTGGAGGATGGCAGCAAGGTCGCGCCGGGAGCGATGCTGATGAAGGTGGAGGGCAAGGCGCGATCCATCCTGACGGCGGAGCGGACGGCGCTCAATTTCCTGCAACGCCTCTCCGGCGTGGCGACGCTCACCTCGCGATACGTTTCCCTCGTGAAACACACGAACGCGAAGATCCTCGATACCCGCAAGACGACGCCCGGTTACCGCGCCCTTGAGAAAAAGGCGGTGTTAGACGGCGGCGGCGTGAACCATCGCATGGGTCTCTACGATCGCGCGATGGTGAAGGACAATCATCTCGTCGCCGAGGGCGGGATCGCCGCTTTGCAAGAGGCGATCCGCAAGCTTAATGAGGAGAAACCGCAGGTGGAGGTCGAGCTTGAGGCGGACAGGCTGGAGCAGGTGAAGGCGTTCCTAGAGCTCGAAGGGGTGGATTACATCCTGCTGGATAATATGGATCTGACGGAACTCTGCGAGGCGGTGGCGATGCGCGATGAGCGGCATCGCGTGAGGTTAGAGGCCAGCGGCGGGGTGAATCTTGAAACGGTCGCGGACATCGCGGAGACGGGGGTGGATTTTATTTCCGTCGGCGCGCTGACCCACTCGGCTCCGGCGCTGGATATCGGGTTGGATTTTGTGGTGTTGGGATGAGCGCGTTCGATCATGTGGCGGCCTCGTTGCCCGATCCCTTCCGTCTCCTCTGGCGGGAGAAGGTTTCCTCGACGAACGACGAACTCCGTGCTCTCGCGGAAAAGGGAACGGCGGAGGGCTTGATCCTGATCGCGGACGAGCAGACGGCGGGGCGGGGGAGGCGCGGGGCTGCCTGGCTTTCGCCAAAGGGGGAGAACCTGGCGTTTTCCGTCCTGCTGCGTCCGTCCGTTTCGAAGGCACTGTGGCATCGTCTTTCACTGGCGGCGGGACTCGCGGTCGCCGAGGCGTTGGAGGCTTGCGTGCCGGCCGCGGAGATCAAGTGGCCGAACGATGTGCGCGTTTCCGGAAAAAAAATCGCGGGCATCCTGGTGGAGGCTGGGCGGGATTTTGTGATCATTGGGATTGGGATCAATGTGAATTCGACGGGCTTTCCCGAAGAACTTGGCGCGACATCTTTGCGGGAAGAACTCGGGGTGGAGATGGATCGTGCGGAGGTGCTGCATGGGGTCATCAACCGACTTTCTCGCCGCGCTGGTGAGATCGGTGTGGGTTTTGAGGGTATGTTGAAATCGATCCGCGAGCGCTGCGCGTTGACGGGTCACCGCGTTTCTTTCCTGTCCGCTGACAAGCGCCGCGAGGGTATCGTGAAAGGGCTAGGTACGGCGGGGGAGCTGCTGGTGGAGATCGATGGGGTCACGGAAAGCCTTGTGCAGGCGGATGAGGTGCGAGTGATGGAGTGAGCGAAGGCATGGAGCGGCGGATCGGAATCCGCCGATGACCATGGGAAGGCGCTGGGGCGGATTTTTGATCCTCCCCTCCATGCGCTTCGCGAACCAGCGTTTCCACTCACACTGCTTTCCCGGGAATGATCTTCTCCGACCCCTGCACGCCGAGCTTTTCCTCAAGGCGGCGGAGGGCGTAGATGAGGATAAAGGAAAGCTGCATGAGCAAATACCATGCGGTGGCCATGAGATGGAAGAGGAAGATCACGCAGAGTTCCCGCCACGTTTCGAATTTCAGGAGAATTAGAGCAAGTTGGATGCCCACCGCGTAAAGGTCATGGCGGGGCGCGGAGGAACGCCTCGAACGTGAACGAATTGCCGCATTACAGAAAGCTTCATGCCGTTTAAATTTTCCGAATATTTCCCGATTGACAGCCCCAGAACGGCTGCCTAGTTTTCGCGCCCCTCCGGGTGGGTGCGCTCCCGTAACCGTCCAGAGGTTTTCCCTATCAACGTAATGAAGACATTTTCCGCCAAGCCAAACGAGATCGAACGCAAATGGTATGTGATCGATGCCAAGGGCAAAGTTCTCGGCCAAGTAGCCGTTGAAGCCGCACGTTTACTGCGCGGCAAACAGAAGCCTACTTTC
>CAMBTF010000054.1 GCA_945870545.1 Akkermansia muciniphila | reverse complement strand
GGACTGTGGCAGTCGATGCAGGATTTGATGGAGGGGAGGTTAAGATCGGAGGTGAGCTCGCTCTTCATCACGTCGTGGCAATCGAGGCAGGTGAGGCCTTTTTCATGGAGGGAGTGGTCGAATTTCCCGAGGGTCATCCAGCGGACGGGGACAGCGACCTTTTCGATCTTCGGTGTGGCGTTGATGCTCTCGGCCGGTTTTACCTCATGGCATACGGCGCAGCCGGTGAAAGCGGCGCGCTGGCCGTCGGCGAAGTTGGTGCCTTTGTCGGAGAAGAAGACCATGTGCTCGAGATCCTCGCCGGTTTCATACTGGCCCTCGATGCTTTCCCTTTTCCCCTTGATGTAAGCGATGAGTTCCTCGCGGCCGGTGATGCCTTCGATGTCGCGGCCGAATTCCTCGTATTGGATGTTGAGGCTGCGGAGAAAGGCGCGGACGTAGTAGGGATCGCCGTGGGGGAGGGTAAGGCCTGGGGTGGTCTCGTCGAACTGGAGGGTGTGGCACTCGGTGCAGTGCTTCTCATAAGTGATGGGTTGCTGGTATTCGCCGCGGCCGTCCTGCTCGTGGCAATCGGCGCAATTCAGTTCGCGCGGCATGGTGCCTTTGCCCATGTGGACGGCGTGGTTGAACTTGAGGGTGTTGGTGTCCTGGATCTTGCCCGCCAAGCTGTCCTTGATCTGGCGGAACTCGGGGTGATCCGTGTGGAAGGCGTTGATGACCTCTGTGTAGCCGCCCTCAGGGCGAACGCGGGCGGCGACTTTGCCATCGCTGCCGCCGGTGAAATTCGGGAAAGAGTGCGGGCTGCTTTTCGCGCCGAGATCGCGGGATTTCGCCATGAGATCGGTGTCGCCGTGGCAGGAAATGCAGTAGGCGCTATCCGCGGGAGGCATGAAGCCGCTGGTGCCGTGTTCCTTATGGCACTCTTGACAGGCGAAATTCGCGGGCATGTTCGGCTGGTGGAACTCCATGCCCTGGTGGCAGGCGAGGCAGCTCTTGTCCATGGCGGAGGACGCAATCGGGCCGCGCTTGATGAGATCGGCGGGGGCGAGTCCTTCCTTGAAGGCACCGAGGGCTTTCGTGTGCCAGGAGGCGGCACCGTCCTTCGCGCCATCGTGGCAGGCGGCGCAGGTGCTGGCGTCGCCGGACATCTTTTTATGGACATTCACGAAATGCTCGCTGGCGTGGATGCTGGAGATCGGGCCGGGGTTCACGAAATCATCGCGCATAGTGCGGCTGACTCCGATGAGAAGCAGCAGAACGGTGGCGATGCAGGTGAAGACGACGGCGAGTTTCCGCATGGAGCGGAGGGTACGGCGCGGGCGGCATTTCGGGATCGCGTTGCAGCAGGAGCCGTCGGGCAGCGGGCCGTTCTCGCATTTTCCGCCGCCGGACTTCGGCCGTGTGCAGGAGTAATGCCCTTTCGTCTCGCCGGGCTTGGTGACGAGCTTCGGCGAGCACTCGAAAGTGGCGCGGCATTCACCTTTCGGCGAGGGGCCGATGCGGCAGGGACAGCCCTCGCAGGTGTGGCCGCACTCCCAATTCAGGTTGGGGCGGACATATTCGTGGGAGGCGAACTCGGGGGATTTCCTGTCGTTTTTCATGGGGCGGAACCGGAGAACGAGTAGACGACGATGATGTGTGCCACGCTGAGGATGAGGAGGGAGTAGCTGAGCGGAATGTGGACGAAAAGCCAGGCACGCAGGGTGAATTGGAGGGCGTATTGGTAATCGAGGAGGTGCTTCTGCTCGACGAGATCCTCCAGTTTTCCGAGCATATCGAGCTCGGTTCTTTTCGCGTAGCGGCGGATCTCAGCAAACTGCGAGCGGTGCGAAGCCTGCGGGTTCTGCGAGCGCAAAAGGTGCGCGACCAGGTTGTGGGGTTTCGCGAAAAACAGGCCGATCTTGTCTGTGAAAAACTCGGCGATCACCGGCGAGGTCTGGTTGTCCACGCCGGCGAGAACCAGCGCCTCGGCCTCCTTGCGGAGGGCGGTGCGGACATGGGGCATGCGTTCGAAGGGTGTCTCGAAGCCTGCGACGGTGAGCCTTTTCGGAAACGAGCGGCTGATCCAAAGCCCGATCACTCCGCTCACGAACACGATGGCGAAGATCACCGCGATAATCTGGTTAAGCAAGCCATGCGGCCACGAGAAACTGATGTGAACGAAGAACAGCGCACCGGAGATCATGCCGACATAGATGTGCACCTGAAGCCAGAAGCCCACGCTGCCCATGCGGAGGAAGGGGATTTTTTTCCGGAAATTAAAGAAGGTGAGGAAAAGCATCACCGCGAGGAAAACCCAGCCGCTGAGGTAAGCGTGGCGTGGATAGAACGGCGCAAAAAACACATACGCCGCGAAGAGGCCTCCCACCGTGAGAAGGGTGAGCAGCAGTCCCGCGAAACGGCGGCGGACAAGTTCTAGTTCTTTCTTAGCCAATGTGCGATCGGGGTGATACGGGTGAGGTTGGTGCGGCTGAGCGCGTCGTGCGGACAGGCGTTCACGCAAGCCGGGCCACTTTTCTGCTCCACGCAGAAGTCGCACTTAGTGGCCTTGAGGATGGGCTGGAACTCCTCGTCCACGAGAAACTCGCCCTTTTCGGAGCGCACCTCGACCATGCGGATCGAGTCGTAGGGGCAATTGTTCGCGCAGGCGGTGCAGCCGATGCAGGTGGCGGGGTTGATCACCACCTCGCCGCCGAAGCTGGTGCGGTGGATCGCGCCGGTGGGGCAGCCGATCATGCAGACGGGATCGACGCAATGCATGCACGCGTTGGCGATCATCAGGTTATCGATGATCGGCCCATGGCGGAGGAAGCGCGGGTTGCCGTCGTGGGTGGAGGCGCAGGCGCGGACGCAGTCATCGCAGCGGGTGCAGCGATCCATGTCGATGACCATGGATTTGGTGCCGTTGAGGAAACGGTGCTCCGCTAGGAACTCCATCAGGGCGGCGGGCGGGGCTTCCTCGTCCTCATCGAGACCCGCGTCGGCGACATCGGGAAGAATCGCACTGCCGAGCTCCGCGGCCGCCCATTCGCGGTTTGCAAATTTCTCCAGCGCGGCGGTGGGGATGAAAATGAGGTGGGCGTATCCGAGGGAACGGAGCGAGTGTGTGGCCTGCAGGCCATCATCGGGCTTTTGCCAATGGTTCGCGATCTCGCCGAAGCCGAACACGCTGCCTGCGCCGATGTAGTTGAGCGTCCGCTCGCCGCCGCCGTATTTCCGGCTGACACGGCAGAAACCGGCGCGGATCATGTGGATGCCGTTGAGATAATCGCCTTCCCGCACAATCACCGGTTCGTTGGCGCTGGAGGTTTCGCCATCCTTGACCAGCCGTTTGTAAGCGCCGGACCAGTTGTAATCGCCGTAGGTTTCCAACTGTGCTGCGTCGCAAAGCTCCTTGTAGGAGGAGTCGTCGAGGTGGTTGAAAAGCGGGTGGTTGCTGAGGAATGCCTTCAGCGAGTTTTCCCGGTAAATCTTGTCGATCCGCGCCTTGAGGGCGGGATCGTATTTCATGATGTCGCGCAGGCCTTCCCATGTGAACTCCAGCAGGCGCGTAACCGGCGAGGCGGCGACCACGGTGGCGGTCCGCGGCATCCGGCTGAGGGCCGAAATCTCCCCGAACATGCTGCCTTCACCCAGCTTCGCGGTCTGCGATCCCGAAACGATCCGGGGATAATCCTGGAGATAAACGGATGTCTTCCCGTTGTCGATGGAAGCGCTTTTTTTGTCGCTGGCGCGGGGCGAACGTTTCCGCCAGCCCTCGGGTTCCGGGTTGTTGTTCCAAAGCTGCGCAAGGCGGGCGACAAAGGTTTTCTTTGCCCTGACGGCGCGGCCCAGCAGGCGGGGATCGATCTCGGGGCGGATGACCACATCGACCTCTCCGCTCAGAACCAGAAAGGCGGAGGTGCCGTAGTCGTCCTTGCGGAGGACGATTTCGCCGGGGGTGTATTCGCGGACGGCGGAGTCATTTCTCAGGATTTCGCGCAGCGGGGTTCCCGCAGGGAAACGGGAGGCGTCCATCTGGGAAAACGGCTCCGATGCGAGAAGCATGTCCAGCGTGTCCTCGTCCATCGCAGGGTCGAGCGGTTCGCCCCAGCGCGGGGGGCGTTCCGCTTGGCGGACGAGGGAAGCGAGATTGGTATCGGATTGCGCCATGGAGTTTATTTCAGGCGTCGATCACCATATTTGAGCATGGGCGGCTGATGCATGTCAGGCAGCTTCCCTCATCGACTTCGTGGCCTGGCTCGAGGTCGTATTCGACGTTGCCTTTTTTCACCGCCACAAGGCAGGAGCCGCAGCTGCCCGCGCCGCAACTGAAGTCGATGGGGATCCCATTTTTTTCAGCGAAAGCATGCAGATTGGCGGAGGATGGATCCCATGCGACCTTTTTGCCGCTACGTGAAAACTCGATCTCGAAAGCGGGCGTATCGGCGGCGGCCTTGGGGGTGGCATCCTTCGCGCCGGACTTGACGGTGGCGGGGCCGAACGCCTCGAACTTCACGTCCTTCTTCGGGACGCCCCATTCATAGAGTCCCGATACGAGTGAATCCATGAACGGACCCGGGCCGCAGAGATAGTATTCGAAATTGCTGGAAGGCAGGACTTCCTTCATCAGGTCAACGGTGACGCGGCTGTGATGATTGTAATCTTGGCCTTTCACATCACCCTCGTCCGGCCGGCTGTAGCAGATATGCAGCCGCATATTAGGGTTCTTTTTCTGTAGCTCGATCACCTCGTCGCGGAACATATGATCCACGCCGCTGCGGCAGCCGAAGAAGAAATAGATCTCCCGCTTGTCATTGATATGGGTGAGCACGCGGGCCATGGCGAGCATGGGCGTGATGCCGATACCGCCAGAAATCAGGACGACAGGGCGGTCCACCTCGACATCGAGGTAGAATTTCCCTGAAGGAGCCTTCACGTTGAGGAGATCGCCTTCGGAAACGTGGTCGGCGAAGTAGTTGGAGACGACACCCGGTGTGCCGTCCTCTTTCATGTAGCGCTTGATCGTGACGCGGTAGTGGTCGTCGCTCAGAGCGCCGTCGGACAGAGAGTAGCAGCGGATCTGAGCCTTGGGGGCGCCCGGCGGTTGGACTTCGAAAGTGAGGTATTGGCCGGGCTTGAAGGAAGGCAGCGGTCTGCCGTTATGCGGAGAGAGGTAGTAGGAAAAGGTGTCGTTGCACTCCTCGACCTTTTTCGCGACCGTGAACTTCCGATATCCGTTCCACGCCACCTCGGGGGCGGCCTGCGCCTTGAGGTTCAGAACGTCGATCTTTTTACCCAGTGCGGCCAGTTCCAATCGGCTGCGCTGCGCTTCGAAAGCGTATCTACGTGTGGCCGCCCACCATTGCGTGGCGATGTAGCCAAGCATGAGCGCTACTCCAGCCATGCCGACGACGAGAAATGGATCCGAGAAGGCAGGGGAACGGAGGAGGATCTCGGGGTTCACGGCGTGGTGATTTCTTGGTTAGAAACAATACGGATGCGAGCGGACTTTTTCGGATGCTCGGAGTCATCTTTTACAGCTTGCTCTCGCTTCCGCTTACCTTTAGGAAAACCAAATTCGCGATGAGTAGTCAACCCCTACTTCGGAGGTGGCGCTTAATAATCTAACAGAAAAATGAGGCATATGCCCGTAGCGCCGGGCTGGTGAGAGTTTGGTTAATTGGCTTGCCAGGATGGTGTCCGGAGAGTTAAAGAATTCATCAGATGCGGACAGGGTCACGAAGTATTGCGGTTATGGTATCAGTCTGCATTTTGCAGGCCGCATCGGGCGAACCTGCGGGCGTGTCTAGGGTTCTGGGCTCCGACTCATGTGCGACGAGCGGTTGCCACGGCGGCGCGGGACTGAACCGGGGAGCTTATCATATCTGGAAACGCTCCGATCCGCACTCCAAGGCTTCCGCGACTTTGACGAACGGGCAATCCGCCGCGATAGCGCGGCAGATGGGTATCGCCAGCGCCGTGGAATCAGCAAGCTGCACGGCATGCCACGCGCCGCTGCGCAACGTCGAGCCGTCGCTTTTTACGCCGGACTCGAAAGCCAAGGCCGAGGATTTCTCCTGCGCGAACTGCCATGGTGGGGCGGAGAACTGGATCCTCTCGCACACCCGCCCGGACTATCCAAAAGCGGCGCTTGAGAAGCTGGGGATGCGCCCCCTGGGGAGCGCTTACCAGCGCGCGAACAACTGTGTCGCCTGCCACCAGAACCTCAGCGACGAGCTTGTGAAAGCGAAGCACCCGCCGCTGCTTTTCGAACTCGACGGGCTTCTGTTAGATGAGCCGAAGCACTGGCGCGAGGATGCGGATTTCTCCCACGCGCAGACATGGCTCGTCGGCCAGGCGGTGGCGTTGCGCGAGGCGGCGGCGCAGGCCGCCCGCGAACCCGGCGACGCGAGGACAGCGGAGATCGAGGCGATCAGGGAGCTGCTCGCCGCGAGCGGAACCGGCTGGGACGGTGCGGCGGGAACAGACCTCGTGCGCACGGCGGATGACTTCGCCAAAAAAATTTCCGCCGCGCCGATGACGAGCGCGCAAAGCCGCGCGGCACTCGATAAACTGATGAGCCACCGCAAGCCCTTCGAGGTCGGCGCTTTCGATAAAGTAGCCGGGGAATACCGGATGTGGGCGGTCGGTTACTATGCTGAGCGGGTCGCACTCGCCATCGACCGGCTGAACCAATCCGCCATCGCCGCGGGCGAGAAAACAGCTTTTGCCGAGAGTGCACTCGACGAGCTCTTCAAGGCCGCGCAGCCGCCCAAGAGCTTCGATGCGGATGCCGCGGATCATTTTGTCAGGAAACTCGACCAATTGGCGGACTCCCATGTCCAATAGTCACGCTCACCGATCCATGGAAGTTGCGAGGAAATGACCGGCGGATTTTTCAGAATAGGCAAGCGGTTTGCGGTTTCATGCGCGGGCGTGTTGCTGACGACCTGCTACCACCCGCCGCACAAGCGGACGCCGGAATGGGATCTCGCGCCCGGCGAGGAACGCCCCGACCGCCTGACCGCGCAGCAGCACCGCGCCGAAACCGTGCCGGAAGCGCCCGATTCCTTTTCTCCGGATGCGGGCGTAGAGCTGTATCGCGATCCGCCGCTGCCCGTCCTTGAAAACAAGCCACGAATCACGGTGACAGAAGAACCTCTGCTACCACCCTCCGTTTTCAATCCCGACCCCGGCATGGGCGCGACGGGAGGAGGAGGCGCGGGAGGCGGCACGATTCCCGCCGTTGAGGTGGAGGAGCCGTCGGGCTTCGGGCGCTTTTTCAAGGATGATCTCGGCCAAGGCGACGACCGCTTTTTCCGCCGCGATGCCGGTGCGCCGAAGACGTTTCCAAAATTCACGGTGGAGATTCCCGATGTTATGAGCTTGCCGCGCAGCGGAGTGTCACGGCGCGAGCTGGACATGGAGCTGGTGCAGGGCGTGGAGGAGCTTTTCGAGCCCGATATCCCCGACGACATGGTGCTGCCGAGAAAGGATGTCCGTTACGAGGGGCGCATCTATGAGCACTGGCACGCCGGGCACCACGACCATGCCGAGTATCCCGAGAATTTCACGGCCATCGAGAACCGGTATCTGATCCCGACCGGCGTATGGGACCGCTATGAGGATCCGGCGCTCGCGGAGACACCCTATGAGGAGAAGACACCGTATCTTTGGCATCCCTACTACCAGAGCAAACTGAAGGGTGACATCCCCATCTACGGCCAGGAGTATTTCGCGTCGTTGACGTTTCAGAACATCACTGACATAGAGGTCCACGACATCCCGATCCCTTCCGGCGTCAGCACCGCGCGCCCTTTCGGTTCCGAGTTTTACGGCCGCGGGGATCAGGAGGTGATCGTCACGAACACCAGCCTGACGCTGGACATCTTCAGGGGGGAAACCTCCTTCAAACCGGTGGAGTGGCTGTTCCGCATCCAGCCTGTTTTCAATACAAACTATGTTTCCGGTTATGAAAATGGCGTGATCGCACCGGATCCGCGCGGACTCGGTGTGGGCACGAATCCGCCGCCGGCCAATCCCTTTTTGGGAAACCCCGGCATCGTGAACCCCGGCGACATCGACGGCTTTCTCGATCCGCTGCTTTTCCCCGCGAACGGCGATTTCCACCGCACGGACGCGACCGACCGCTTCGAGAACCATCTCGCGCTGCAGCAGTTTTTCTTCGAGGCGCATCTACTAGACTTATCGGAGAACTACGACTTCGCAGCGATGCGTGTCGGCACGCAAACCTTCAACGCGGACTTCCGCGGTCACGTGTTCTTCGATTCGAACTGGGGATACCGGCTGTTCGGCAACTACTGGAAGAACCGGCTCCAATTCAACGTCGCGCTGTTCGACCTTTTCGAAAAGGAATCCTTCTCCGAGCTGAACACCTGGGATGATCGCGACCAGAATGTGTTCGTCGCCAACCTGTATTGCCAGGACTTCCTCTTCGAGGGCTACACCGCCCAGGTGAGTTTCCTGTCGAATTGGGACAACGGCGGCGACGGGCTGTCCTATGACAGCGCGGGAAACATCGTCCGCCCGGCTCCCATCGGCACGATCGCCCCGCATGAACTGGAGGCCTACTACATCGGCTGGAACGGCGAGGGAC
>CAMBTF010000053.1 GCA_945870545.1 Akkermansia muciniphila | reverse complement strand
GGGAAGGGCAGGCGCTTTCCACGAAGGAAATCGGTTGGCTGGTGGACGGTTTTGTCAGGGGTGATGTCGCGGACTACCAGATGTCGGCTTTCGCGATGGCGGTGTTTTTCAAAGGCATGTCCGCAGTGGAGACCGCGGCGCTCACGATGGCGATGATGCGCAGTGGCGATGTGTTTGAGCATCCGCCCGGGCCGGTGGTGGTGGACAAGCACTCCACGGGCGGCATCGGCGACAAGGTTTCGCTGATCCTCGCGCCGCTGGTTGCGTGCGCGGGTTGCCGGGTGCCCATGGTTTCCGGGCGAGGGCTGGGCATCACGGGCGGCACGCTCGACAAGCTGGAGTCCATTCCCGGTTTCCGTGTGGGGATCGGCATGGATGAGGCGGCGGAAATCCTGGCCGATCTCGGTGTGGTGATGATGGGGCAGACCGACCGCTTCTGCCCGGCGGACAAGAAGCTCTACGCCCTGCGCGATGTGACCGGCACCGTGCCCTCCATCGCGCTGATCACCGCCTCGATCATGTCGAAGAAAATGGCGGAGTCCCTCGACCGTTTGGTGCTCGATGTGAAGTATGGCTCAGGAGCATTCATGAAAACCCGCGAGCTGGCGCAGGAGTTGGCAGACGGCATGATCGCCGTGGGCAAGGAAATGGGCGTTGAGGTCTCAGCGCTGCTCAATCCCATGAGCGAACCGACCGGCCGCGCGGTCGGTAACGCGCTGGAGGTGATCGAGGCCTTGGAGTGCCTTGACGGGAAAGGTCCGGAGGATCTCCGGAGCATTGTCCTTGATCTGAGTGAGAAGATCGCCGGTCTGCCCCGTACGGAACTCGCCGCAATGCTCGACGATGGCACCGCGCGGCGGAAATTCGACGCGATGGTCGCGCGGCAAGGTGGCAGACCAGCAGACCTCCCACGCCTCGCTGAAATCCACAAGGCACCCGTAATCCACGAGGTGAAAGCCCCCCATTCCGGACGCGTGCTAGCGATGGACGCGGGCCTCATCGGCCAGGCATCCCTCGAACTCGGCGCAGGCCGCGCGAAGGCGGAGGATGCGGTCGATTTCGCGGTGGGGTTCGACCGTCTCGCGAAGTGCGGCGAGGAAATTTTCCAAGGCGATCTGATTGCACGCATTCACGCCCGTTCTGAGGTAGCCGCCGCGAAGGCGGAAGAGGCACTACTTGCTGCAGCGGTGATCGGTTAAGGCTTTCCTATGCCTGATGCACAGTGATTTGGGTGAAGGGAATCCCCCCTGCCCTGTTCGTTGCAGATATCCACGGAAGCAGCCTTAGACATCCTGATCCGGGAGGTTGAAACCCACGGACTTTGCGCAACCCGCCGTATCCCTGGTTACGCGAGGGTAGGTCAGAATATCTGAGCCTGGATCTTGCCCTTCAGAGGAGGTTTTGTGGCAGGATGTCGGAGAGTTTTTTGATCGCATCCGCTTGGTTACGGTTTGCGATGAGGAGAGAATCACCGGTCTGGACGATGATCAGATCCTCCACGCCGAGCAGCGCGATGTGGGTGCCGGGGGTGGCATTGAAAACGATGTTGTTGCGCGAATCGATCTCCGAGACCACGCAATTGACCCGGTTTTCCGCGCCTTTCTCATCAAGGTATTTTGCGATGGAGACCCATGAGCCGACATCGTCCCAGTCGAAGGTGGCCTCGATATTGAGCACGCGAGCGGCGTTTTCCATCAGCGCGTAATCGATGGAGATGGGTGTCAGCTTCGGAAACTGGGCGGCGACGGTGGCGGCGATGTCCTTGCTGCCGCGGAGTTCGGAAATGAAGTCGGCGAGTTCCGGGGCGTGGAGGGCGAGCTGTTCGATCACCGTGTGCAGGGACCAGACGAACATACCGGCGTTCCATGAAAAGCCGCCTTCCGCGAGGAACTGCTCGGCGAGCTTGGGATCGGGTTTTTCACGGAAACGCTTCACCTCGAAAGGGGCGTGGGCGTAGTTCGCGCCGGTGATCGAGGCCGATTCGCCACGCTCGATGTAGCCGTAGGACGGACAGGGCCAGGTCGGGCGTATGCCGATGGTGACGAGTCCATCGGATTTTTCCGCGACCTCCAGTGCATCCCTCATCACGGACTGGTAGGCGGCGGTGTCTTTTATAAGCTGGTCGGACGGAAGAACCATCATCACCGCATCCGGGTTGCGCGCGGCAACGAGACCGATACCCAGCGCGACGGCGGGGGCGGTGTCGCGCTTGGCCGGCTCCGCGAAAATGTTTTCCGCTGGCAGCATGGAGGCGATTTCACGAACGGCATCGACCTGAAGAGAGTTCGTCAGGATCAGGATGTTTTCGAGAGGCACGAGACCTTCCAATCGGCTGATGGTTTGCTCCAGCAGGGTGCCGTGGCCGAAAAGATCGAGCAATTGCTTGGGCTTATCGTTGCGGCTCAACGGCCAAAAGCGGGTTCCCGATCCGCCGGCGAGGATCAGTGCGTAGGTATTTTCAGGAGTTGGCATCCGCCCGGGACAATAGCGGTTAGAAGCGTTTCGGGAAGCCGGAAATGTGCTCCTGAATCCTCGACCGCCCGCTGTGTCACTCGGGCGCTTTCACGACGTGATACCACGCCTTGTTGCCAAGGATCTTTCCACCTTCTTTGGAGAGCAGTCCGGTCATATCGATGAGGTGTAGGTATTTTTCCTCCAACGCACCGATAGCGAGGGTAACGGTCATGCCGTCTTCGGAAAGCGTGGCTCCGGCGACCTCAAGGAGTTCCTCGTTCTTCTTCGGAGCGCCGTAGGCCTCATGATATTGGTAGGTGTGGCGTTTCACCGTAAGGGTCTTGAGCGTCAATGCGTCCAGCGGCTGACTGAAGCGCAGCGAGAAACCTTCCGGCAGCGCCTTGATTTTCTCCAGCGAAAGGAAAGGTTTGCGATTCCACTTGATGCGAGTGATCCCCATCGAGCCGGGCCACGACAAGGCGGTTTTTCCGACATACATCGATCCATCTTCACCGAACACCATGCGGTTATTGCCGAGACCCAGCGGCGATCCGTCGAACATCGGAACGAGCGCTGTCTGGAAAACGCCGCGGACTTCGTCGTCAAGCACGCGGACAAGATTCGGCTGGTTCATCTCGCCGATCACGGTCTGTCCGGCCATGCCTTCCGGAAATGCACCCTGCGGGATGATGACCGGCCATGTCGGCGAGTTCGCGAGTTCGCCCTGCGGGAACAAGCCGGCGGCGGGAACCTGCATCGCATCGAGCTTCGCCACGTCCATCAACCTCGGATCGCCGCCGTTCCAGCCTTTTTGCCAGACCAGCGAGGCGGGATGCCCGTAAAAGCCACCCTGCCTGACATCATACAACGGGCTTGTCGGGCGCCAATCGCCTTGGTTGTCAGTGATGAGAAGCCGGCCTTTCGCGTCGAAGCCGATCCCGTTCGGCGAGCGGAAACCGCTGGCGTAGGGTTCCATCGTTTTGCCGTCGGGGGAAATCTTGAGCACCCATCCGCGCCATTTCACCCGGGCATACATGCGTCCGGCGGCATTCATGTTTTTTTCCCATGTCTCGGCGGATGTCATGCCCTTGAAATCCACCTGCCCGATCTCGGAAAACTCACCACGGATCTCCGGAGCCATCGGCGCGTAATACGATGCCACACCCAGCACGATGAAGAGATTTCCCTCTGCGTCCCGCGCCGGGCCGTAGGCGAACTCATGGTAGTTCCCCGACATCCCGAAATCGTCGAAGACGGTTTCATACTCGTCGGCGCTGCCATCACCATCGGTATCCTTCAACCGCGTGAGTTCCGCGCGCTGCATGACGAGCACGCTACCATCGGCCTCCGCCAACATGCCGAGCGGCTCCTGCAAACCGGTCGCGAACAGCTTCCATGAACCGTCGGCAGGATTATAAAACATCACCTCGCCACGGTGAAACGCCACGGCGATGCGCCCGTCCGGCATCCGGTCCATCGCGCCGACCTGCGGATCCATGCCCGGTGGGGTCGCGATGTTTTCGAAAGTGAAATGTTCCGTCCATCCAAAGGCGGCGGCACCGAGCGTGATCCAGGCGAGAAAGGTGGCGGTTTTCATTTCAGGGAAAAGGTGAGGTTGAATGCGGCGGCTTCGGCGGGCGTTAGGGAGAGCTTGCCGCTATCCAGCTTGCCTTTGTCGGCAGTGATGGACACTCCGCTCTGTGCGGGGAAATCGAGGATAAGTGGTACGGTAGTAACGACCGTGAAAGATCTAACAAAGCCCGAGCCTTCGCCAACCGGCGAGTAGGCCTCGGTCACTTGGTAAGCGCCGACCTTGTAGCGGAAAACCGGCAACCCTCCCTTGACCTTGTAGCCGAGGAATTTCACCAGCGCATCTTTCCCGAACGGCGATGCCTGCTCCGTGTATTTCACCGTTCCCAGAACCGTCGCCAAACTGCTGCCGTTGCCTTTCCAGTAGGGGAAACCGTCGATGAATCCACCCGTCCACGCATAGCGCAGGCGGCAGGTTCCCGCGTCCCAACAGAGCGAATTTGTATCATCGAGTGCCACCGCGATGGAGGCCGGGCTGGCGTTGGGCATGAAAATCCGCTGCACCTGCGGGCGGGCAAGATGCATCGGCGCAGCCGCGTAGGGATCGCCCTTCTCCTGCTTTTTCTCCAGCACGCCTTTGGAAACTTCCATGACATGCGAGTAGATCGCACGCAGCCCCTCCTCACCAATGTGCGCCTGCGAGGGCATCTCAATCGCGCCGGGTCGCTTTTTCTGCGGAGCGATGGACCATTTCACGAAATCATCCGACTTGCCGTCGTAAAGGCTCCGCATTTCCACCAGCGACGGGCCGACCACCATCTGGTCGAGCATGTGACAGGCGGAGCAGTTGGTTGTAAAAAGCTGCTTCCCATCGGGTGCCGCGGAGGCCACCGAGAGAGCGAAGGTGAGGGTTAGAATAATCGGCTTCATTGGATGGTGAATACGCCTCAGCGGCGCAAGCACTGAACGTCGCGAATAGCCGCTGCCTGTCAAACGTTCTGCGAGATTTTCGGATCTCATAAACGCTGATAAGGCATCGAGAAGGTATCCCCATCCTCGATCTTTCCGCTGACCAGACCCTTGTTGAACCATCGCATGCGCTGGGCGGATGTCCCGTGCGTGAAAGAATGCGGCAGCACACGGCCTTGCATCTTTTTTTGGATCGCATCGTCGCCGATGGCGTTGGCGGCGCGCATCGCCTCCTCGATATCACCGCGATCTAGGTATTCCCGGTTGTGGTGCGCCCAGACACCGGCGTAGAAATCCGCTTGGAGCTCCAGCCGCACCGAATACTCGTTAAAATCCGGCTGACCGCGCTTCGCGTTCACCTTGTCCGATGCGCCCAACAGCTTCTGCACATGGTGGCCGACTTCATGCGCGACCACGTATGCCTGCGCGAAATCGCCCGGAGCATCGAAGGTCTTGGCTAGTTCGTCGTAGAAACCAAGATCGATGTAGATCTTCCTGTCCCCGGGACAGTAGAAAGGCCCCATCGCCGCATCGCCCGTTCCGCAGGCGGTCGGCACCTTGCCACGGTAAACTGTCAGTTTGGGCTGTTCATACTGCTTTCCAAGCCGGTTGAACTCGGCGGCAAATACATCCTCCGTGTCGGCGAGCACCACCTTCACAAACTCGAACCGCTCCTGCTCCACCGGGCTGATCTCCACCTGCCGCTGCTCCACGCTGGCTTCGCCGCCGAGCAACATGCTCGGATCCATGATCCCGAGGTTCCAAAGCAACAGCCCCAGAGCCAGCGCCGCGAGGACGCCTTTGAATCCGAACATCCGGAAGATCGTGACCAGTATCCCGATCCCGCCGCCGCCGGCCGAGGCACCCCGGTAGCTCTTGCCCCGGCTATCCTCGATGTTCCCGCTTTGCCTTCTGCCTTTCCATTGCATGATCGCTTTGTTTTTTGTGTCTGATAGCAGAACCCACGTGCTCGGCAAGAGCAGAGCGCGTGAGAGGTCAACTGATGAAAAACTCTTGGTTCGGGGAGCGCATGTGCCATCGCGTGCTGTTTCCGGTGCCCTCATCGGAAACTTGCCTGTCGATAGAGCGGGCGTTTTTTGAGCTTTGCGGGGTGAGATATCTTTCCAACACGCGAGGCACGTGCGCTCCCCATCAGATCCCAAACACCTTCCCGATCGCACCGAAGATGCCCTCCCAGATTCTTGCGACGGGATGGCGCTTCCCACCCGTGACCTGTTGCTGGATCACTTGGCCATGGCCTTGGAAAAAGTCATCGAACAACGCGCTTTTTCCCCTGAGATAGGCGATGAATGTCTCCGCCCGCTTCGGCGAATGGCTCAGGTGCGGGCTGAAAGCGACGGTGAGGTGGCTGTTCACGCGGCGGCCCGGCCACTCGGGGAGCACCTCCTCCACCTGTACGCCGCGCTGCGCGGAAAACACCAGTTTCGCCGGCCCCTCGATGATCAGGTAGCGGAAACGCAGGTTCACCCAAGCATGCAGTTTCCCGAACACCCAGCGCGAACGGATACGCGGTGGATGGCCGAGCGGATGGGACACCGCGACGAGATAATGCGGGCGGAACACCATCGACTTCCCCTCCGGGATATCCAACACCGCGAGTTCCTCCGTGGCATCCTCGCTGGTGGAGAGCGTGACCTGCCCGCCGACGCTGCCGGTGTTGTGGATGCGGGTGAGCATGAAAAGCCCCGCCGCCATGCTGGAAAACG
The DNA here is from genome assembly GCA_945870545.1 of Akkermansia muciniphila. Lineage (GTDB taxonomy): Bacteria > Verrucomicrobiota > Verrucomicrobiia > Verrucomicrobiales > Akkermansiaceae > Luteolibacter > Luteolibacter muciniphilus_A. Next base: position 1,961 of record CAMBTF010000053.1, on the reverse strand, counting down.
GATAGCGCCAATCCATCAGCCACTTCGTCCTTTTCTCGAAGCCGCCCATGGAGCCCTGCAGGTAATCCACTTTCGCCATCAGGACCTCATCCTTGCCGAGGTGGATGCGCTGCGCGGGATGGCTCGGCGTCGCCATGACGCCCTCGCCTCCCAGAGACTCCGCGCCTAACAGAATGGGCTCCGACGATTCCGCGATGGGTGCCATCACGTAGTAAGCGGTAAGTTTCCACAGAAACGGGATAATCATCAGGGCGGCAAGGATCAGCAGGGCTTTAAGCGCGAGCTGGCGCAGCTCGTTGCTCATCAGTTCGTCGAGCGCCCGCCTCATGCCCTGAATTTCCCCCAATTGCTTCTCTTTCTCGTCACGGAGGAATTCGCGGCGCTTGATCTCTTCCTCCGTTTCACCTCCATCGATGCGTAGCTGCTTGAGCTCTTCCGATGACGCGCCGATCTCACCGCGCAACCTTTTCTCCTTCGCCTCAATCAGGGCTTTCTCCTGCTCGACCTCGCTCCTTCGGAAAATATTCAACACCTTCTCCAGCCACTCCTCCATGGTTCTCCGCTTCTCCTCAAGCTCGTTCAACTCCGCCATCTTGCCCTCGATCTCCGCACGGATCCCCTTCGCACGTTCGGCAAGCTCACCTACCAGCGCCTTGCTCTCGCTCAGTTCCGAGATGGCCTTTTCCAGCTCTTTCTCGTGGTAGCGCACCACCATCGGCGGCACGAATTTGATCACGAAAATCACCAGCAGGACGCCAAGGATTAGGGCATAGATCAGGATCTTCCCGGCAAGCCAGGCGACGATCCGCGCGATGATTTGTCCCATGATTTTTTAAGTTGTGCCAAGGCTCTTGATTCTTGAAACGCGATTCGCTTCAGGAACTTTAAACCTTTAATGATTTGGATTCAGAATCCGGCTGCCTGCCTTCAAAGTTTTAACTTTACAGATACGCAGCTCCATCGATCAGCCCCGCCGCTTGCGGACGGCCTCGGCGAGGACTTCGAGGGTCTCGACGGTGTCGTCCCAGTTGATGCAGGCATCAGTGACGGATTGGCCGCGGGTAAGTTTTGTTAGATCAGGGTTCAGCTTCTGGTTCCCCTCGACGAGGTTCGACTCGATCATCACCGAGGTGATCGTGCGCGATCCCGCGGCGATCTGGTTGGCGAGCGCCTTCGCGACGAGCGGTTGGTTGCGGAAGTCCTTGTTCGAATTGCCATGCGAGCAATCGACCATCACCGAGAGCGGCAGGTTCTGCTCGGTGAGCATGGCCTCGACGCTCGCGATGCTTTCCTCGTCGTAGTTCGGGCCGGTTTTTCCCCCGCGCAGGATCAGGTGGCAGGATTTGTTTCCGGTAGTCGAGACGATCGCAGAGACGCCCTGTTTGGTGACGGAGAGAAAATGGTGGGGACGGGAGGCGGAGAGGATGGCATCGAGCGCGAGCTGGATGGAGCCGCCGGTGCCATTCTTGAAACCCACGGGCATGGACAAACCGGAGGCGAGCTCGCGGTGGATCTGGGACTCGGTGGTGCGCGCGCCGATGGCTCCCCAGGCGATGAGATCCGCGATGTATTGCGGGGAGATCGTATCGAGGAATTCGGTTCCGGCGGGCATGCCCATGTTCGCGAGGTCGATCAACAGCTTGCGAGCGACGCGGAGGCCTTGGTTGATGTCGAAGGAATCGTCGAGGTGCGGATCGTTGATCAGGCCTTTCCAGCCAACGGTGGTGCGGGGTTTCTCGAAATAGACCCGCATGATGAGGCAGAGATCGTCGCGGTGGCGGTCGGCTTCCTTGAGGAGTTTCTCGGCGTATCCGATGGCGGCCTCGGGATCGTGGATCGAGCAGGGGCCGACGACGGCGAGCAGGCGGTCGTCCTGAAGATGGATGATGGCGTCGGCCTCGGTGCGGGCGGTGTGGACGACGGAAGCGACCCGCTCGTTGATGGGCAGGTAATAGGCGAGC
>CAMBTF010000052.1 GCA_945870545.1 Akkermansia muciniphila | reverse complement strand
GGTCGGTCGCCCTTCCGCGCTTGGCCTCTGGTAGTGGTTTCGTTTCATTTCTGGTATTTCTACAGGGGACTTGAACCCCATTTACAACGTGCCCATGCTGGGCACACACAAGCCATGAGTGGCAACGCCGTGCCGCCCGCCCCCTGAATTCGTAGCTTCCCATCGGCGTGCCACCACTCTATCCTTCTATCTAAGAAATGATCACTCTACGGCCAGTAGATCTAGACAATTGGGCAGCCTGTGGCCGTCTTGAGTTGGGCGATGGTCAAGAGCAGTTTGTTGCGAGCAACATGGCGACGATCGCTCAGTCGAAGTTCGAGCCACACTTTCATCTCCGTGCCATTTACGATGATGACTTGCTTGTCGGCATGCTGGCTTATTGTCACGAAGACGAGCTGGAAGACTTTCAGCTTTATTGGATCTTTCGGTTGATGGTCGATGTCGCACACCAAGGGAATGGTTTCGGGTTTGCGGCAGTGCGACTCGCTATCGGCGAAATTGAGACCTTAGGCGCCAAGAGAATCCGCACGATGCACAAACCAAGCAATACGATTGCATCATCGCTTTACGAGAAGCTAGGATTTGAGCACACGGGAGAGATTCTGGATGACGGTGACCTTGTGCGGGAACTCACCTTATCCAAAGAATTAAACCAACAGAACAAGCGCATGGAGAGCGACGGTTGACCCGTCCCGAGTTCGCATGATTCACATTCATTCCAACCCCGGTTCTTTTCTCAAGTGCGCGCCCCCGATCCTCCGCAAAGGGGATGCAATCCCCTTCTCCATAGGCTACTTCGGTGTGGAGGCGGCCTCGTGCTGCTCCTCGGCGGCCTCGAGTTCGGCGCGTTCCTTGGCGATGACGCGGACGAGCTTGCGGGTGGTGTTTTCCCAATCGGCGAGAAGGGTGGCGGCTTGTTGGGAGCCGGTTTTTTCCTGGTGGAGCTCGATAAGGGATTTCACCTCGGCGATGTCCTGGGGGCGGCGGACGGGCATGGCTACGACCATCTCGGTGTTGACGCGGGATTGGAATTTCCCGTCCACGTCATAGACGAAGGCGCTGCCGCCGGACATGCCGGCGCCGAAGTTTTTGCCGGTCTTGCCGAGAATGACGACGGTGCCGTTGGTCATGTATTCGCAGCCGTGATCGCCGACGCCCTCGACGATGGCGGTGGCTCCGGAGTTGCGGACGGCGAAGCGCTCGCCGGTGCGGCCGTTGGCGAATAGGCTGCCGCCGGTGGCTCCGTAGAGGCAGGTGTTGCCGGCGATGGAGTTTTTCGCGGCCTCGAAGGTGGCGGTGGGGCAGACGCGGAGGATGATTTCGCCAGCGGCCATGCCTTTGCCGACGTAGTCATTCGCCTCGCCGATGAGTTCGAGGGTGACACCGGAGACGAGGAAGGTGCCGAAGGATTGGCCCGCGCTGCCGCGGCAGGTGATGTGGATCGCACCGGGCGGGAGGCCATGGTTTCCGAAGGTTTCCGCGATGCGTCCCGACAAGCGGGTGCCGATGTTGCGGTCGGTGTTGACGACGTTGTAATCGAGGGAAACGGGCGGACGATCCGGGAGGAGCTGGATGGCTTCCATGACTTCCGTGCTGATGGCTTCGGCGCCGTATTCTGGTGTGGAAGAAAGACGGCGACCGGAGATCGCCGCCACGATATCGGCGAGGATCGCGATGTCCAGGGCGGGCTTGGCGATGCCGTCGTTGCGCTCCTTGGTGCGGATGCGGGGGATTTCCGTGGCGGGTTTCCCGGTGGCTTCCGCGACGGCGGGGACGACGTCCTTGAGGAGACGGGAGAAATCCAGGGTGTTCGCCTTCGGGTGGCCGGGCACCTCGCGCTGGGTGAGGAATTCGGGGCGGCCGATCAGCTCGTCGAGAGTGCGGACACCGAGCCGCGCCATGATGGTGCGTGCTTCTTCTGCGACGGCGTTGAAATAGTTGATGACCATTTCGGGCGTGCCCTTGAACTTCGCGCGGAACTTCGGATCCGTGGTGGCGATGCCGACAGGGCAGGTGTTGAGGTGGCATTTCCGGACATACACGCAGCCCATGGCGATCATGGCGGTGGTGCCGAAATTGAACTGCTCTGCGCCGAGGATGGCGGCGATGACAACGTCCTTGCCGTTCTTGATCCCGCCGTCGGTGCGGAGGGTGACGCGGTCGCGGAGGTTATTGATGATGAGGGTCTGCTGCGCCTCGGAAAGGCCGAGCTCCCAGGGCGAACCAGCGTGCTTCGTGGAGGAAAGCGGTGAGGCTCCGGTGCCGCCATCGTGGCCGGAGATGAGGATGTTGTCAGCGGAGGCTTTGGCGACCCCGGCGGCGACCGTGCCGACGCCCGCCTCAGCTACTAGTTTCACCGTAACTCGCGCGGTCGGGTTTACTTCCTTCAGGTCGTGGATAAGCTGGGCGAGATCCTCGATGGAGTAGATGTCGTGGTGAGGGGGAGGGGAGATGAGCTGGACGCCGGGCTGGGTGTTGCGCAGGCGGGCGATGAGGGCGTTGACCTTGTGGCCGGGGAGCTGGCCGCCCTCGCCGGGCTTCGCGCCCTGTGCCATTTTGATCTCCAGCTCGTCGGCGTTGACGAGGTAGTGCGCGGAGACGCCGAAGCGACCGGAGGCGACCTGCTTGATGTAGGAGCGGGCGAAATCGCCGTTCGGGTAAGGCTTGTAGCGGACGGGATCCTCGCCGCCCTCGCCGGAATCCGATTTCCCGCCGATGCGGTTCATGGCGATGGCGAGCGTCTCGTGCGCCTCCGGGGAAAGCGCACCGAGCGACATCGCGGCGGTGGTGAAGCGGCGGCGGATGTTTTCCAGAGGCTCCACCTCATCGAGTGGAATCGAGCCGGATGCGGCGGGGACGAAACCTAACAGATCCTTGATCGCGACGGGGTTCGTCTCCAGGCAAACGCGGACGTATTCCTCGTAGTCTTCGGGTTTGCCGGATTTGACATACTGGTGGAAATTCTTGATGACCTCGGTGGTGAAGGAGTGGCGCTCGCCGGATTTGCGGTAGCGGTTGTAGCCGGGATCGCCGAGATCAAGCGTGCCGCCCGCGGGGATTTCGGTTTCGTAGGCGGCCTTGTGGCGGATGAGGGATTCCTCCGCGATCTCGGCGAAGGAGATGCCGCCGATCTGGGAGGGTACGCCGGTGAAGGAGAAATCGACGACGTCCTCACCGATGCCGATGGCCTCGAAGGTCTGCGCGCCTTGATAAGAATTGAGGACGGAGATGCCCATCTTGGACATAATTTTCAGCAGGCCTTTTTCGAGTGCCTTGCGGTAGTTCGACATCGCTTTCTGCGGGGTCATGCCCTCGCCGAGCTTGCCGGTGTCCGAGGCGACGAGCTGGCGGACGGTGGCATAGCCTAGGTAAGGGACCACGGCGGTCGCGCCGAAACCGAAGAGGCAGGCCACCTGGTGGACGTCGCGGGCTTCTCCAGTTTCCACCACGAGTGAGGCGCGCAGGCGCTTGCGGATGCGGTTGAGGTGGTGGTGGATGGTGCCGGTGGCGAGCAGCGCGGGGATGGGCACGCGTTGCGGCGAGGTGGCGCGGTCGGAGAGGACAATGATGGTGATTTTCCGGTTCACCGCTTCCTCGACCTCGGCACAAAGCTCGTCGATGCGCGTCTTGAGCCCGTCTTTTCCGGTCGCGGCGTCCCATGTGCAATCGAGCACATGCGAGGGGAAGCCGTGCTCGGCCATGTGGGTGATCTTATCGAGCTGGTGGTCGAAGAGGATCGCGGACTCGAGCGAGATGGATTTGCAATGCTCGGGCGTTTCCTCAAGGACATTGCGCTCCGGGCCGAGACCCGCGCCGAGCGACATGACCGCCCACTCGCGGATCGGGTCGATGGGCGGGTTGGTCACCTGGGCGAAGCGTTGTTTGAAATAGGTGTAAAGCAGGCGCGGGTAGGTGGAGAGGATGGCGAGCGGGATGTCATCGCCCATCGAGAACACGGCTTCCTGCGCGCCCTTGATCATGGGTGGGAAAACCATGTCGAGCTCCTCGGCGGAAATCGCGTTGGCGACCTGGCGGCGTGAGAGATCGGTGGGGTCGAACTCGATGTCCGGCACGTGGGCGGCGGGGGAGATAAACTTGCGGAGCTCGAGGCGGTTCTCGTCAATCCAGCGGCGGTAGGGCTTCTGGCGGGCGAGTTCCTCCTTGATCTCGTGGTCGTGGCGGAGGATGCCGGTAGTGGTGTCCGCGGAAAGCATCTGCCCGGGGCCGAGGCGGCCTTTACGAGTGACGTTCGCGTCATCGAACACGACAGCGCCCGCTTCGGATCCGATGTAGAGGAAGCCGTCGGCAGTGGTCTTGTAGCGTGAGGGGCGAAGGCCGTTGCGGTCGAGGGAGGCGCAGATCTTGGTGCCGTCGGTGAAGACGAGGCCGGCGGGGCCGTCCCATGGCTCGGAGAAGGAGCGGATGTATTGGTAGAAGGCGCGGAGTTCGTCGGAGATTTCCTCGTCGTTGCGGTAGGCCGGAGGAACCAACATGCACATCGCGTGCTCGGGTGAGCGGCCGGAGAGGATGAGCAGCTCTAGGCAGTGATCGAGGGAAGCAGAGTCAGATTCGCCGTGGCGGATCAGGTCTTTCACGATGTCGATCTCATCGCCCCAGACGGGGGACTCGAAGAACTCCTCGCGCGAGGTCATCCAGTTGCGGTTGCCCTCTACGGTGTTGATCTCGCCGTTGTGGCACATCATGCGGAAGGGCTGGCCGAGCGGCCATGCCGGGAAGGTGTTTGTGGAGAAACGCTGGTGGTAGAGGCAGATCGCCGTTTCGAAATCCGGATCGCGGAGATCGTCATAGAACGCGCGCAGTGCGGCGGGCATGGCGAGGGCCTTGTAGGAGATGAGGCGGTTGGAAAAAGTAGGCATGTAGAAGCCGTGGACTTCCTTGGTGGCGTGCTCGATTTCGCGGCGGCAGAGGTAGAGCTTGCGCTCGAAATCGAGGGCGTCCATCCCCTCGGGCTTGAGCATGAGGAGGTGCTCGATGTCAGGGCGGGATTGCTGGGCGATCTTTCCGAGGGCATCCACATTGACCGGCACCTTGCGCCAGCCGATGGATTTGATCCCGCGCTTGGCGATGGATGCGGCGGCGATGGCCTTGATCGAATCCGCCTGCGCGGTGTCACCGGAGGGGAAAAAGAACACGCCCACGGCGAGATCCTCGGGCTTGTCGATTTTCGCGCCGAGCGCGGCCGCGGCCTTGGTGAAAAGCGGGAAGGGGATCTGCGAGAGGATGCCGGAGCCGTCGCCTGTTTTCATATCCGCATCCACCGCGCCGCGATGGGTCATGCAGGAAACGGAGGTCAGCGCGTGGTCGAGCACAGTGAAGGAACGCGTTCCGTTCAGGTGGGCGATGGCGCCCATGCCGCAGTTGTCGTGTTCGTTCGAAAGGCTGTGAAGCGAGCCGGTAACGAGCGGGGTGCTGGAATGGTAAAACGGGTTCGTCATGGGAAGGGCGGGAATTAAGAACAGGGGGAGGCGCTGAACAAGCAGGAATTGTGCCTCGCCACCCCGCGGTAACCAAGCTTGGGGACACCCCTCCTCGGGTTCGCCTCCGCAGGGTCATCCCCGGCTTGGCCGCCCCGCGCGGCGGGCTGGCTCGTAGAAGTAAAAAATGGATCGCCAGCTCCCAATCCGATTTCGCCGCGTTTCGTGTTTCGGTATCTCCGCCGGTTGTTAGAAGGAAATTGGTCTTTTTTTCTTGTCGGAGAAGCTGAGGCTGCTTGGGTGTCTCGGAATTATCCCCCTAAGGAGAGCGGTTTGGACATAGTCTGGCACGTTCTCAGCTTATTACATGCATCCCGAACGCCCATATCAGATCCCCATTTTTCCCATGTCCGACCCGCAAGAGCAGCTACTCTCACCTCACTCAATCTTTGTTACAGCGACTTCTCCAGATTCTTCAATCAGCCGACGCCATGTGATCGGCACTCTGGGAGTGGCCGCGGCGGCGCTCTGCGCCTCATCCGGAACGGCCGGCGCGATGTGGAAGTGGGGCGCCATGAATGATGTTCCCGTGGTGAAGGTGAAAACGATTCCCAGTGATTCACGTGTCGGCAAGGTTGTTGCACCGAGCCAGAAAGTCGGCGGTTTTCCTGAGGAGTGGGTGCGCCTGCAGGGTCGCAATCTCAAGGATTACACGAATTACCTCAATTCACTGAAACTGCGTAACATCAGCGCACAGGATGTGATCGCGGCACACGCCAAGGAGCGCGGCTCGGTCTGGAATGCGCTCCCGCCGCGCGAATGGTGGTCGCGTATGGGTTACACGCTGCGAGTGGTCGATAGGATTTCCTCGGAAATGCGGACTCCCGTGAAGGAAATCGTTTCCGCCTACCGTACGCCCGCTTACAACGCCCGCTGCAGAGGAGCCAAGCGGCAATCCTGGCACCAAGCGAACGTGGCGGTGGATGTGCAATTTGACACATCGGCACGAAACGTCACCTCCGCGACCCGCAGCCTCCGTGACCGCGGCCTCTTCAAGGGGGGTGTCGGTAGTTACTCGTCTTTCACGCACATCGACACGCGCGGGAAGAACGTGAACTGGTGAAGTGGTGATCGCCGATTCGGCATTCCCTTTCCCGTTTCGGCTGCTAGTTTCTTGGCATGACCTTCGCTACGAAACTCACCGTGCTCCGGCTCGTGCTGGTGCCCGTGTTCGCATTCCTGGCGATTTCCTACGGCCTCTCCACGTCGGCAGGCTGGCCCGATGAGACGCTGCGCTGGGCCGCTTTCTGGGTGTTCGTCACCGCCGCCGCCACGGATGGCATTGATGGCTGGATCGCGCGGCATTTCGATCAGAAATCGGAACTCGGCGCGTTCCTCGATCCCATTGCCGACAAGGCTCTCGTCATGAGCGCTGTGCTAATTCTGGCGTTTCTGGACTGGGGGTCGGATGGCTGGGGGATCCCTTGGTGGTTCGCGGCGCTCGTCATATTGCGTGATTGTGTGATCCTCGCCGGCATCCGGGTGATGTGGTCCGCGCGGAAAAATGTGCATATCCGCCCCCATTGGACAGGCAAGGTCTGCACGTTCCTCATGTTTGTCGTGCTCGGCTGGGTGATGCTGCGGGTGACCGAGCTTTCCCCCGCCTATCCCTGCGCTTTTGCGGCGGTGTTCATCCTGCTTTCCATGTGGGAATACATCCGGCAGGGGATGCGCATCATGCGGGGATCGGGATTCGGGGATCAGGAATCGGAAAGAGGGGAGAATTGATTCATGTGGATCGCGAAAACGAAAGTCGAACTCCGCGCCCGCCTCGATGCGGCATCCCGTCCCGTGATCCTGGTGCCGACGATGGGCGCGCTGCATGAGGGGCATGCCTCGCTGATTTCGCTGGCCAGGGAAAAAGCCGGGACGGACGGCACAGTGATCGTCTCCCTTTTCGTGAACCCCATCCAGTTCGATCGCGCGGGCGATCTCGCGGCCTATCCGCGTCCCCTGGCGGCAGATCTCGATGTCTGCGAAGCTCGCAGTGCCGATGGCGTATTCGTCCCGGACGACGGCGAGATGTATTTCCCAGATCGCTCGGTGACCGTCACGGAAAGATCTCTCTCCACGCATCTGTGCGGCGCCGCGCGGCCCGGGCACTTCGACGGAGTCTGCACGGTGGTGCTGAAACTTTTTCTCCTCACCGGCTGCGAGGCCGCCGTCTTCGGCGAGAAGGATTTCCAACAGCTCGCCGTGATCCGCCGCATGGTGCGGGATCTCGATCTGAGGACAGAGATTATCCCCCACCCCACGATCCGCGAAAGCGACGGACTCGCAATGTCCTCTCGCAACGCCCGCCTCACCCCCGAACACCGCGCCGACGCACCGCGCATCCGCCAAGCCCTGCTCACCGCCGCCGGGAAAAGCGACGTCGCGTCCATCCTCCGTGTCGCCGGGGAAATCATCGGCGGTTCGTCATACGCAAGGATCGACTACCTATCGCTGGTGGATGCGGAAACTCTCGCCCCCACGGAAAACCTCGCGAAACCGGCGATCCTTGCCTGCGCGGTTTTTTACGGGGAGGTGCGGCTCATCGACAACATCGCGGTGGCCCGCGCTTTCCCCTGAACCGACCGACTCTTCCCTTGCGGATGGGGGCAAGGGGCATTTGAATCCGCTCGTACCGAATGTATCTGCTCAAGAAAGTTTTCGAACTCAGGGAAAAAGCCCACCCGGATCATGAGAAGCCGTTCCTCGACCATCTCGAGGATCTGCGGGTAATGGTCACCCGGGTGGTCATCACCCTTCTGGTCTCGATGATTGTGTGCTTCGCATTTCAGGACGACCTGATGCGGATCCTGCGCGCTCCGGTAGAGAATGTGATCCTCAGCAAGCAGCTGGAAACCATGCCGGACGGCGAGGTGCACGAGGGCATCAAGGTTCCGAGCGTGGAGACGTGGAACGAGGCGAAGGATGTGGAGCGCATCGCCTCTAGCCTCGGCGAGGAGCAGAGAAAATCCTTCTACAAGGCGCTCTCGAAGCCGGACATGGAATTCCACGCGCGCAGCGTGACCCTGCTGCGGGCCGCGAAGGCGCTGCCGGAGGCGAAGCGCAAGGATTTCGTGAAAGGCCTCGGCGAGGGCGAAGCCATGACGCGGCAGCTGCTCGCGCTGCTGGAGTCCGATCCCAGCGTGGAGCCGGGCGCGGGATCGAGCAGCCGCATGCTTTCCTCGCTGAAACCCACGGAGACCTTCATGCTTTCCAT
>CAMBTF010000051.1 GCA_945870545.1 Akkermansia muciniphila | reverse complement strand
AGCATGAAGGCCACCTCGTTCTTGGTGATCACGCTGCCGTTCACCTTGGCGGCGATGCCGTTGACCTCGACGGCCTGCGAGTGGGCAGGGAGCGCTCCGAGAACGAGGGAGGTGAACAAGAAGGCTAGTTTGCGGATCATTTCAGTTTTTAAGGGCTTATGATATGGGGGAAATCGACAAGGAGTCGGCAGGAGTTTTCCGCGTGCGGAGGAAGATTGCAAGCGGGGAAACAAAACGCGCTTATCCGAGCTGCCGCGCGGCTTGCAGGGTGTTTTTCATCAGCATGGCGATGGTCATGGGGCCTACCCCGCCAGGGACAGGCGTAATCGCGGCGCAGCGCGGGGCAACCTCCGGGTAGTCGACATCACCGGTGAGGCGGTGGCCGGATTTCTTGGAAGGGTCGGGGATGCGGTTGATGCCGACATCAATCACCACGGCGCCGGGTTTCACCCAATCCGCCTTGACCATTTCCGGACGGCCTACGGCGGCGATGAGGATATCGGCGCGGCGGCAGATGGCGGGGAGATCTTTCGAGCGGGAGTGGGCGATGGTGACGGTGGCGTTCTGCGCAAGGAGGAGCAGGGCGACGGGTTTTCCGACGAGCATGGAACGGCCGATGACGACGGCTTCCGCGCCGCTGATTTCCGCGCCGGAAACTTCGAGCAGTTTCATGCTGCCGGCGGGGGTGCAGGAGACGAAGCCGGTGGGATCGCCGAGAACGAGCTTGGCGACGTTTTCCGGGTGGAGTCCGTCAACGTCCTTCCCGGGATGGATCGCGCGGATGACGGAGGGTTCGTCGAGCTGCTTGGGAAGGGGGAACTGCACGAGGATGCCGTGGACGGCGGGGTCGGCATTGAGGTCGGCGACCACCTTCAAGAGTTCCTCTTGGGTCGTTTCCGCGGGTAGCTCGATCTTCACCGAGTGGAAACCGAGATCCGCGCAGGTGCGGGCTTTTGATCCTACGTAAACGGCAGAGGCCGGATCATCGCCGACCAACACGACGGCCAGGCCGGGCGTGATGCCTTTCGCTTTCAGGGCGGCGGTTTCGGCGCGGCATTCTTCGAGGACGGAGGCGGCGACGGACTTGCCGTCGAGGATGCGGGGTTGGTTCATGCGCGGGATAGTAAGGGAGGAAACTTTAAATTTTAAACTTTAAACTCCAACGAAAATGAGTTGCCTGCGGTTCCAAGGCGGGGCTAGTCTTTGCGCGCCGTGAAAAACAAAGCGGCACCCTCCGGGAAGCCCTTCGCTAGGGCGGGAAATTGATGGGGAATCCGGTTAGAATCCGGAGCGGTACCGCCACTGTATGGTTTGCGAAAGCAAGCCGAGCCAGATCGCCAGCCCGGGGAGTTGTCTAATAAGGCTGCGGAACTCAGCCCGACGGATACATAAAAACATGACACAACATATAAGATCCGGAAAAAACCGGATCACAAGGACACGCCGCGCCATTCTTATGGCCTCGGCATTCACGCTCTGCGGGCACGCGCCTGCGGAGATAGAACAGGAACTCGATACCCTAGTGGTTTCCGCATGGAGGACGCCGGAGGAAATCTCCAGCACGACCTCCGCCGTCACCTTGCTTGATCTTGGTGAGATGGAAAGCATCGGCATCCTCGACATCAAGGACGCGCTTAACCGCATACCCGGAGTGATTGCGACCTCAACGGGAGGCCAGACCGGAGCCCTCGGTTCCGTGTTCATCCGCGGCACCACCACCCCATATTCACAGCTCGTGGTGGACGGGATGCGCATCAGCGATTCTACCACCCCTTTCGGAAATTTCCTATCGGGTGCACGGGTTAATGATTTCAGCAGGATCGAGGTGATCCGCGGGCCACAGGCGGCGATCCACGGCGGGGAATCCGTTGGCGGAGTTATCTGGATGGAAACCGCCAGAGGCAGCGGGGACCCGATGACATATCTCCGCTCGGAGGTCGGATCATTCGCCACGCTCAACACCTATGGATCCAATTCCGGCAGCAAGGATGGATTTTCATGGCATCTAGGCGGCGGCTATGAACACACGGACAATGATGCGCCCAACGAGTCCTATGATCTCATCCGCAGCTCCATGAGGCTGGAATGGGCGCAATCCGAGGATGTGACCATCGGGATGACATACCGTGGCCAGGATTCGCGGTTCCGGTATGATTACTTCGGCGGCAATATCGATCATGTCGATTCGCATCTTGTCACGGCATATGCAGATGCACAGCTTGCCCCGGGCTGGATTTCCAAGTCGGTCATCGGGTTCTACAACGAAGCTTACGATAACGATACTGAATACGGGAACTACGGTTCTGATCTGGAGCGGGTCGTTTTATCGACTGACCAGAGCGTGGAGATTTCAGAAAACCACAAGCTCCTGTTTGGCGGTTTCATTGAGAATACCGATTTCTCAAATACGCTCGGCACCGTCTCCGACGAGTACCGTTATGGCGGGCATCTTGGCATGCAGTGGACACCGACAGATCGATTCACGGCCGATGCCGTGGTGCGCTGGGAGGACTATGTGAATTACAGCGACAAAGTGACGTGGAGGATCGGCGGCGGCTGGCAAGCGCTGGACAAAACCAGATTGAGGGGCGGGATAGGGAAAGCCTTCCGCACCCCGACCCTTATGGATCTCTATGGCACTACACTTGGCCTCGGAAATCCAAATCTTGAAGCCGAAGATAGCTTGGGCTGGGATCTAGGCGTCGAACAGGAACTCAGTGAGGATCATCGGGTCTCTGTTACCTATTTCGAAAACTCGATCAAAAATCAGATCGAGACCACGTTTGTGTATCCGCTCTCACCTCCACCCGTGAACCTTCCTGGATCAACCCTGACCCGCGGGGTTGAATTCGCGGCCAATGGCGCGATCTCGGAGAGTATCGATTACCAACTCTCCTGGACATGGTTGGGTGATTCTCTCCAGGATCAGCCGAAAAACACGGCGACAGCGGCTATCCATTACCGGCCATCGGAAGAGCTCTTGTTTGGTATGGGAGCGACATTTGTGGATACTAGGGCTTACGATGGCGCGCCGTTGGACGACTATCTGCTGTTTAGAATCCACACCAGTTACCGATTGAACGACATGGTGACTCTCCACGCCCGCGTCGAAAACCTGACCAACCAGGACTATATACTGGCGGACTTCGGAACACCGATACAAGGTGCCGGGCTAGGCTTCTACACGGGCGTGACCGCCGAATTCTGAGCTAAACGATTTCTTCGGAACCGCCTTCCTCAGCGGCGGTTTCGTCGAAATCCATCTCGCGGACGCGCTTCTTGTCGCGCATCGCCTCGACCTTTTTACGAAGCGACTCGCGCAGTTCCAAAGAATCGCGGATCGCGTGGATGTCGATCTGCGGCATCGAGCGGTCGGAAGTATCCAGATGGATCGTGCCGAGGTCGGTCATGCGCATCCACCATTTCCGCACCACGAGAATGTCCTTCACGCGGTAGAGCTCGACCTCGTCGATCTCCTGGTTGATGACACCCTTGGAAATGCGTAAGCGCTCGTTCGTCAGTTCGAAAGTCTGGCAGCGCACCACAAGGTAGCACCAGACTATCCAGATCAGTGGGATGATGAGTGCGATGAAAGCGGGCGGGAAAAACACCCCACCGATTGTGATGCCTGTCGCAAGCAGCAGAGCCATGCCGAAGCGCCCGATGTTGAGCCACTGCGAGGGGCTGCCTTTCCAGAATGTCGTCTCCGTGCTGCTTTCCATGCGCCAAGTCCTATCATGAAAACGGCGGGAGGGAATAGGAAATCAAGGGGCAACCGAATAACGCAGGTAAAGCCGCGCGAGCAGCATCCATGGGGAGCGCACGCGCCACCGCGTGCTGTTTGCGGCGCCCTCGCCGGAAACCGGCCGGAACCTGCGGGATAGCACGACCCAAGATCCCAAGGCGATGACGAACCTTGGTTCCGGCCGCCGGGCAGCGAGGGCGCAGCCCGGAACACGCGAGGGCGCGTATGCTCCCCTTCGGCCGCGCCGACGCACTGACCACCACTTTAAAGTTGAACCCATGTAGTAGAGGGAGATTCGCGGGGGTAATCATGGCTTTCGCGTGCGAATTAGGGAAATCGCCGCTTGCAGCCCTTCCACCATAAGGGCGAGGCTTGCGGGACATGGAAAAGCTTTTCGAGGAACTCGATTTCCGCACCACGCCGATCGGCGATCTCATCCTCCAGCGCCGCAAGTATCTCCAGCTCGACGGCGAGGTGGTCTATGAGGTGAAACTCGGCGACGCCTTTCTCATGTCGAGCATGTTCCATGAGGTCGAGGAGGCGCTCTCGCGGCTCGGGCTCGGGGCGCTGGATGGAGATGGCTGGGATGTGGTCGTCGGCGGACTCGGACTCGGATACACGGCGGTCGCGGCACTTGCTTTCCCGGAGGTGAAGTCGTTGCTGGTCGTCGATGCGCTGGAGGGCGTGATCGATTGGCACGAGCGGGAGATGGTGCCATTGGGGAAAACGATGAACGATGATCCGCGCTGCCGGTATGTGCTCGGTGACTTTTTCGCGCTCGCGACGGAGCCGGGGAAAAATTTCGATCCCGATGCGCCCGACAGGAAATTCCACGCCGTACTGTTAGACATCGACCACTCGCCGCGCAATCTCCTCGCCCCGCGCAACGCCGATTTCTACACACCGGACGGCCTGCGGAAACTCGCCGCGCGGTTGCATCCGGAAGGTGTGTTCGCGCTCTGGTCGGACGACGCGCCGGACGAAGATTTCATGGCGGATCTGCGCGCCGTTTTCAGGGATGTACGGTCGGAGGTCGTGCCGTTTCCCAATCCCCTGCTCGACACGGTTTCCGAGAGCACGGTTTACGTCGCGCGGCGACCCATCAGGTAGGGCTGATCCGGCTCGGTCGGCCCTGATTGAAAACGCAGGAGCTGCAATCTCGGAAAGGTCGTGAAATCTCGCGGAGGAAGGCTTATTTCCGGGATTTCACTCCCGTCAGATGAATATGGCCGTTTCATTTTCGAAATGGGCCAACCGAGCCGGATCAGCCCTACCGAAAGCTTGCTTCTGCCTGCGTTAGAGACAGGATAAGCGCATGTTCAAACGCTATTGGTGGATGAACCGGAGGTCTTCGCGTGCTGTCCCATCTGCCGGAGGCTTTTGAGTGCGGCGATGTTTCGCCGCTTTCATTCACGTCCGGCTCGTTTGTCGTGTGCGCTGGGAACTTCCGGTCACCGCCCGTTGATCGGGCATAAGGATACAAAAGCGGCGATGCCCGCCGCACTCAAAAGCGCGTTGCGCGTGCGGAGCCCAACACACATATTCCCGCCGAAATGAACCGGGAGGAAATGGCGGATGTTTTGGAGAGGATCGCTCTGTTGCTGGAGCTGAAAGGCGAGAATCCGTTCAAAGTGCGGGCATACCGACAGGGAGCGGAGACCGTGCTAGCGATGGAGGGGGATGTGGTGGAGCTAGCGAAGAACGACGAACTGAAAGGCATCAAGGGCATCGGCGATGCACTGCGCGACAAGCTCGGCGAGCTAGCAAAGACGGGAAGCCTGGGCTTTTACGAGAATCTGAAAAAGGAATTCCCCGAGACCGTGTTCGCGTTGTTCGAAATCCAGGGTCTCGGCCCGAAAAAGATCAAGGCGATGTATGACGCGCTGGGCGTGGATTCATTGGAAAAGCTGAAAACAGCTTGTGAGGAGGGCAAGGTAGCGGAACTACCGGGCTTCGGCGCGAAGACGCAGGCGAAGATCTTGGAGGGGATGGCGGCGAATGAGAAGTTTGCCGACCGCTATCTCTACGGCAGCATCGGCAATCTGGTGGAGGGGATGCTGGAGACTCTGCGGTTACATCCCGAGGTCTCGCGGGTGGCCGTCGCCGGTTCCTATCGCCGCGCGAAGGAAACCGTGGGCGATCTCGATTTCCTCGTGGCCACCAAAGAGGGCGCGCTGGTCTGCGAGGATTTCACCACGCTGCCGCAGGTGGATGCGGTGATCGCCTGCGGCGACACGAAGGCTTCTGTGCGCCTGAAAAACGGGATGCATTGCGATCTCCGCGCGGTGAAAAACTCCGAGTTTCCTTTCGCGCTGCAGTATTTCACCGGCTCCAAGGAGCACAATGTGGCCCTGCGCTCACTGGCGCTGAAAAAGGGGTGGTCGCTCAATGAATACGGACTTAACCCCGTGAACCCGGAGGAAGCACCACCGCACGTCGAGGAGGAGAAAGACATCTACCGGCTACTAGGCTTGCAGTACATCGAGCCGGAGCTGCGCGAGAACCGCGGCGAGATCGAGGCGGCGGCGGAGAACAAGCTGCCGCGCCTCGTGGAGCTGATGAACCTGCGCGGCACCTTCCACAACCACACCACCGAATCCGATGGTAAGGATACGCTGGAAGGCATGGTCGAGGAAGCGATGGATCTTGGCCTGCAGTATCTCGGCATTTCCGATCACTCGAAATCATCCTGGTACGCGGGCGGGCTGGATGAGGAGCGTTTGCTAAAGCAGGTGGCGACGATACGCGATCTGGAAGCGACTCTCGGAGGGTTCCGGATTTTCGCGGGCAACGAGGTGGATATCCTCATGGATGGCTCGCTGGATTTCGCGGATGAAATCATGGCTCAACTGGATTTCGTGGTCGCATCCGTTCACAACTTCGGCTCGCTCGATGAGGCGGCGATGACGACCCGCATCTGCCGCGCGATGGAGAACGAGCATGTGACCATGCTCGGACACCTGACCGGCAGGCTGCTTCTCAAGCGCGAGGGCTATGCGGTCGATCACGCGCGGGTGATCGACTGCGCGGCGGCGACGCGAACGGTGATCGAGCTGAACTGCAGCCCCATGCGCTTCGACATGGATTGGCGCTGGTGGAAGCGGGCGCGAGACAAGGGCGTGCTGTGCTCAATCAATCCCGACGCCCATTCGCGGGTGCGGCTGCACCACATCAAACCCGGCGTGGCGGTGGCGAGGAAAGGTTGGCTGCGGCGGGAAGACGTTCTGAATACGCGCACTGCGCCAGAGATCGAGGCGTTCCTGAAAACGCCGAAGGGGAAGCGGTAGAAGGAGATTGCCCGACCTCCCGTAGATCGAGACACAAGACCGCAAGACAGAAGACTTAAAGACAGAAGACACAAGAAAAGAGGAGATGCTGGCGTGCCTTGTTGCGCTTAACCATGCGCGGGCGGCCGAGGAAAAGATCCGCCACATCCGCTAGCTCCGCCCGGAATACCAGAACCGCAGCTGCGATCGTGGGGGCGATCTTCGGTCGCCCACCCAAGCCCACCTCCCCGGCACCGAAACCGAATCTTACCAATCCAAAATCAACAATCAACAATCAACAATCAACAATCAACAATCAACAATCAACAATCATCAATCATCAATCATCAATCATCAATCATCAATCATCAATCATCAATCATCAATCATCAATCCCTCTTCCCCCTGGCCAAGCAAACTCCCCGCCCAAGTCACCCTCCTCCGCCAGCTCCTAGCCACCGACCCCACCGCCACCCCCGAACAGCTCTCCAACCGCTTCGGCCGCAAGAACCCGAAACGCACGGAACAGATCGAGGGGATTATTGAGACTCTGAAGGAGCTGGGGCAGGTGTAGGGCGGATGCGCTCCCCACTGATTTCACTCTATGGAGAAGGGATTTAGAATCCCTTTCTCGTAATTCGGAAGAAAGCCGGCCGGAGGCGCGGCTCTCCCTCAGATTCGAAAGAAAGCCGGCCGGAGGCGCGGCTCTCCATCAGCCGCGGCGCTTGCGGACGGCTTCGGCGAGGACATCGAGGGTCTCGACGGTGTCGTCCCAGTTGATGCAGGCATCGGTGACGGATTGGCCGCGGGTGAGTTTTGTTAAATCGGGGTTCAGCTTCTGGTTCCCCTCGACAAGGTTCGACTCGATCATCACCGAGGTGATCGTGCGCGATCCCGCGGCGATCTGGTTGGCGAGGGCTTTTGCGACGAGCGGCTGGTTGCGGAAGTCCTTGTTCGAGTTGCCGTGCGAGCAATCGACCATCACCGAAAGAGGCAGGTTCTGCTCGGTGAGCATCGCCTCGACGCTCGCGATGCTTTCCTCGTCGTAGTTCGGGCCGGTTTTTCCGCCGCGCAGGATCAGGTGGCAGGATTTATTCCCGGCGGTGGAAACGATGGCAGAGACGCCTTGTGCCGTGACTCCGAGAAAATGGTGAGGGTTGGAGGCGGATTGGATGGCATCGAGTGCAATTTGAATAGAGCCGCCGCTGCCGTTCTTGAAACCCACGGGCATGGACAAGCCGGAGGCAAGCTCGCGGTGGATCTGGGATTCCGTAGTGCGCGCGCCGATGGCTCCCCAGGCGATGAGATCCGCGATGTATTGCGGGGAGATCGTATCGAGGAACTCAGTTCCGGCGGGCATGCCCATGTTCGCAAGGTCGATCAACAGCTTACGTGCCACGCGGAGGCCTTGGTTGATGTCGAAGGAATCGTCGAGGTGCGGATCGTTGATCAGGCCCTTCCAGCCGACGGTGGTGCGGGGTTTCTCGAAATAGACCCGCATGATGAGACAGAGATCGTCGCGGAGGCGGTCGGCTTCCTTGAGGAGCTTTTCAGCGTATTCGATGGCGGCCTCGGGATCGTGGATCGAGCAGGGGCCGACGACGGCGAGCAGGCGGTCGTCCTGAAGATGGATGATGGCGTCGGCCTCGGTGCGGGCGGTGTGGACGACGGAAGCGACCCGCTCGTTGATGGGCAGGTAATAGGCGAGC
>CAMBTF010000050.1 GCA_945870545.1 Akkermansia muciniphila | reverse complement strand
TTGAGCTGGGAGGAATAATCCCGACCCGCCATCGCCTGATCCTGGGCTTTCTTCATCTTTGCGGCCGCGACAAGCTGCATCGCCCGGGTGATCTGGGCGGTGTTCTTCACCGACTTGATGCGGCGGCGGATGTCTCGGAGGTTGGCCATGTGTTTTAGAAATTAGATTCCAGAGTCCAGAATCCAGTTATAATCATTTCCAGCTGTTCTTGAAATCGCTGAGACCCTGTTTCACAGCGTCAACCATCGCGGCGTCCTTCTTGAGGTCTGGCTTTTCGTTGCGGATGCGGTCGAGGAGCTCACCTTTGCGGGTGTTGAAGAACTCACCCATCGCGTCTTGGCAGCGGCGGACATCTTTCACGGCCACGTCGTCGAAGAAACCGTTCTGCATCGCGAAGAGGTAGATCGACTCCATCTCCATCGCGAGCGGGGAGTATTGGTTCTGCTTGAAGAGTTCCACGATGCGCGCACCGCGATCGAGTTTCTTCTTGGTCTGTGCGTCGAGGTCGGAGCCGAACTGCGCGAAGGCCTGAAGCTCGCGGTATTGGGCGAGGTCGAGCTTGGTCGTTCCGGCGACGGATTTGATCGTCTTCGTCTGGGCGGCGGAGCCGACGCGGGAGACGGAGAGACCGACCGAGATCGCGGGACGGATGCCTTGGTAGAAAAGGTCGGTTTCCAGGTAGATCTGGCCGTCGGTGATGGAGATCACGTTCGTCGGGATGTAGGCGGAAACGTCGCCCGCCTGCGTTTCAATGATGGGAAGGGCCGTGAGCGAGCCGCCGCCTGCTGCATCCGTGAGGCGAGCGGAGCGCTCGAGGAGGCGGGAGTGGAGGTAGAAAACGTCACCGGGATAAGCTTCGCGACCGGAAGGGCGGCGTAGGATCAGCGATACCTGGCGGTAGGCCACGGCGTGCTTGGAAAGGTCATCGAACACGATGAGGCAGTCCTGGCCCTTGTCCATGAGGTATTCCGCGATGGCGCAACCGGCATAAGGGGCGAGGTATTGCATCGCGGCGGCATCCGAGGCGGAGGCGGAGACGATGGTGGTGTATTCCATCGCGCCGGCGTCTTCGAGGGTCTTCTGGATTCGGGCGACGTTGGAGAGCTTTTGGCCGATGGCGACGTAGATGCAATACATCGGCTTGTGCTTCTGCAGCTTGCCTTGCTCGGCGGCCTTGTTCTGCTGCGCTTGGGAAATGATCGTGTCCACGGCGATGGTGGATTTGCCGGTGGCGCGGTCGCCGATGATCAGCTCGCGCTGGCCACGTCCGATCGGCACCATCGCGTCGATTGCCATGATCCCGGTTTGCACGGGGACGGAAACGGATTTCCGCTTGATGATGCCGGGAGCGATTTTCTCCATCGGGTAGCGGGCGGATGCGGCGATCTCGCCTTTGCCGTCGATCGGGGCGCCGAGGGCGTTGACGACTCGGCCGAGGAGGGCCTCGCCGACGGGGACGGAAAGGAGCTTGCCGGAGGTGCGGCAGGATGCGCCTTGGGTGACCGCTGCGTAATCGCCAAGTAGGACAACGCCGACTTCGCTTTCCTCAAGGTTGAGCGCCATGCCGGTCACGCCGCCGTCGAACTCGATCATTTCATTGAGCATGACGTCGGAAAGGCCTTCGACGATGGCGACGCCGTCACCGACCTTGCGGACCGTGCCGGTATTGGTTTTCTCAACGCCCGCGCTGATGCCGGCGATTTGTGCTTCGATGTCCTGGAGGATGCTGCTCATTTTTGGAAGGTTGCTAGTGTGAAGTGTTCAGGAAAGAATCTGTTAGAATGCTTTGGAAAGTCGGTCGAGGCGGCCTTTGACGGAGCCATCGAGAACGTCATCGCCGACCTTGATGCGGAGGCCGCCGAGGAGGTCGGGGTTGGTGGTGAAACGGATGGTGAGTTTGTCGCCGTAATCCTTGGCGAGGCCTGCGGAGATACGCTGACCTTCGGTGGCGGTGAGTTCGGTGGCGCTCTCGACGAGCACCTCGCGGCGCGCCATTTCGAGGCGGGTGAGGCGCTGGATCGCAGCGAGGATGGCGAGGTAGTCGCGCGGCTGGGTGGCGATGAGTTTCGAGACGAGGTCGCGCAGCCTGTTGTCATCTAGCTGTCCGTTCACCTGGCACAGGCCGTAGAGGCGGCGGGCGGTGGCGGCGGCGACTTTGGAAATTTTCATCGGGGTGAAAGGATAGGTGAATCAGTTGCCGACTTTCGAGAGCGCTTCTTCGTTGATGCGCTGTTGGTCGTCTGCGGTGAGCACCTTGCCGGTGACCTGCGAGGTGGTGGCGGCGACAAGGCGGCCGAACTCACGCTTGAGTTCCGTGGAAATGCGCTCGCGGTCGGCGTTGCCGGCGGCGGCGGCCTTTGTAAGGATCTGCTGTGCTTGGGTGATGGCTTCTTGTGATTTCTGCTCGGCAAAGGCGGCGGCACCCTCTTTAGCCTCGGCGATGAGGCGAACCGCCTCTTCGTTGGCCTTGGCGATCGCGGCGGCGGTAGTAACCTCGGAGTCGGCGAGCTGTTTCTCGATGCGCTTCAGCTTTTCCTCACCGGCGGCGATGCGCTCGCGGCGCTGTTCAAGCATGGCCTGGATGGGACCGAAGGCGAATTTCTTGAGTAGGAAGGCGAAGATCAGGAACCCGACCATTTGGGAAATGAGCAATTGTCCGTGAAGGCCGAACTGCTGCTGCAGGTTTTCGCCAACGGCTTTCAGATCCGAAGCGACGCCGCCCGATGCGGCCAGTATATGAACGAAATCCATGGGGAAAGGGGGTGTTGGGAGTTGGTGTCCTGCGGGAAAAAGGGGGTTGGCGGAAGGGCGGGCGATCCCACCCCTCCGCCTAGAGGCGAACGGGTTACGCTTTGCCGAGAAGGATCGTGATGATGAGCGCGCCTTCCGCAAGAGCGGAGATGAGCAGCGATTGCACGAGCACCTTGCCGGAAGCTCCTGGGTTGCGGCCGACGGCTTCACAAGCCTTGAGTCCGATGAGGCCGAGGGCGATGGTGGCGCCGAGAGCTGCGCCTGCGATTGCGATGTTTCCTGTCATTTTATTGGTGGTGTTGTATTCAGTTTATTGGAACCCCTCACAGTCTTTGCCATGATCCGGGTGCCAAAAGTGTTAGTGGCCGTGTTCGCCTTCCTCTTCGTGATGGCACATCAGTGAGGTGAAAACGGCGGTGAGAAGGGTGAAGACGAGCGCCTGGATCAGCCCGACGAGCAGCTCTAGGAAATAGAAAGGCAGGGCGGCGAGCCATCCGAACCACTGGCCGCCCATCTGTAGCATAAGCTCAAGGAGGTTTTCGCCCGCGTAAACGTTGCCATAGAGACGCAGCGTGAGCGTGAGCGGGCGGATCATGATTGATACGATCTCCAGGAAGCCGACGAGGAAGAAAATTACGTAAAGGAGGATCTTGATGAAACCCGCGCCCTCGCCCTGATAGACGAAGATGTGGGAAAGAAAGCCGCCGAAACCGTTGTGTTTCACAGACCAATAGATCCAGAGAGCAAAGAATGCGAGAGCAAGGCCAAGAGTGGTATTAAGATCTGCGTTCGCGCCGCGCAGCCACGGGATCAGATCGCTCTTCGTGCCGTCAGCGGCTACATCGTAATGGCCGACGGTGCCCACGGTGGGGAACATGCCCATCCAGTTTGCAAATACGATGAAGATGAAGACGGATCCGAAGAACCAGAAGGTTTCCCTAGCGAGCTTGGTTCCCATGATACCACCGAGGAAGCCCTCGAGTCCTTCGACAATGGTTTCTGCGAAATTCTGCAGGCCGCTGGGTATCAGCGAGATCTTACGGGTGGCCAGCTGGGCGAAAAAGATTATCACTCCGGCCACGATCCACATCGCGATCATCGAGTTGGTGATTTTGAAGAAACCGAGATCCACCACCACCGGCGCATCAAAGGGCAGCGTGTGGTATCCGCCCTCCGCGCCGAAAGCGGACGCGAGGCAGAGGAACCAGACGGAAAAGATGGTGGCGAGGGTTCGCATGATAAAGTGGCTTGTTGGGGAGCCCGCAGCGGGAGGGCGAAGCGTCTTACTGACCCGCCCGATTCGCCGCAAGAGATATTTGTGAAAAATTTCACAAGCCTCCCGCCCTAGGTCGGCACAAGCGGGAAACGCCCGCAAAGTCAAGTGGACTCCCAGAAAAAAAGCGTTGAGCTGATAAACCTTTTATCTTGCAAAGCGTTCCGGTGATTCGCAAAAACGCTCTTGCCATGAACAAAGCAGAACTCATTGAAACCATCCAGAAAGCCCTCGGAGCCGAAGCCACCAAGCGTTCCTCCGAAGAAGCTCTCGACGCCGTCCTCTCCTCCATCGCCAAAGGCGTGAAGAAGGACAAGAAAGTACAAATCATCGGATTCGGAACCTTCGAGGTGAAGAAACGTGCCGCACGCATGGGTCGCAATCCGAAGACAGGCGCAGCGCTCAAAATCGCCGCATCGAAATCGGTCGGCTTCAAAGCCTCCGCCGCACTTAAAGCAAGTCTCTAATCCTTCGGCGGGCAACCGCCGGCTGCTAGAACTTTAAACCCTAAAAGAAAACCCCGACCGTGAACCGGTCGGGGTTTTCGTTTTTGAAATTACGGTTAGAATTTGTTAGAACCAGCCCTTGCGGCCGACGACATAGGTGGAGACGAACTCGGCATCCGATTTCGTGAGGTATAGGATGCCTTCGATCAATCCGAGCACACTTCCGATACCGCAGGTCAAGATCGTGATGACGATCTGGATAATCCCTTCCTTAGTGTAGCCAAGATAGAATTTGTGCACCCCTAGCCCCCCGAGCAAAATCCCGAGAAGTCCGGAGATGAGTTTCTTATCAATCTGCTCCTTGGAGTAGGACGATGCGGCGGGTGGCGCCGGTGTTGGCGGGGGGTAGATTCTTCTGACATGGTGGTTGTCGATTACCGGATTTCCTTTTAGGTAGCAAGCAGCAATACGTATGAAACCTCGAATTACCCTAGCCGCCGCCGATATGAATGACGGCTCGCCCCTCGAACTCCAGGAACATGACGGACGGCGCTACCTGCTTGTCCAAGGCCAGCAGATCTGCGGCCCGGCCACCCGCGCGACCGAAGAGGAGCTGGCGAAACTCGCCGCCGCACCCTTCCGCCCCGCGCGGCAGCCGAACATCTGGATGGTCGGCCTAGGGCTGGGGCACATGCTTTCCTCCATCATCCGCGAGCTGCCGCAGAAGCGCGCCACTTACCACGTCGCCGAAAACCGCTCCGATCTCGTGGATTGGAACCGCCAGTTTTTTCCCGAGACTCCCCTCTCCGATCCGCGCGTGGTCATCGAGAAGGACGCCGGCCCCGACGCGCTCAACAAGCAATCCGGCTGCCTGCACGCGATCATGATCCACCTCGATTCCGCCCCGCTCGCCGCGAAGCAGCGGCTATGGGTGAACGACAAGCGCTGGCTTTCCGCCACCTACGAGGCGCTCCAGCCCGGCGGCCTGCTGGCCATCGCATCCACGCGCGACATTCCCAACCTCACTCGCAACCTGGAGCGCGAGGGCTACGAAGTGGTCGAGCACCAGGTGCCCGCCGTGCCGATGGCGAAAAAAACCCGCCTCGTGCCGATCTGGCTTGCGCGGAAATCCCGAGGAGCCGCTTGAGCCGCCCGCCATCCCATGCTTTCCTAACACACGTTTGTCATGCCCCGCATCCACCACCTCATCCCGGCGCTACTCGCCGCCACCGCCCACTCCGGCGAACTCACCTTGGAAATGAAACCTTTCTTCATCGCCCACAGCCTCGACGCCACCGCCCTGCCCGATGCGACAACTCCGATCCGCCTCGATGCGGAAGCGTGGACAGCATTCGAGATCGTCTCCATAGCCGCTCATGGCAGCGCGGTGAAAAAGGGCGATGCGCTAGTCATTTTCGAAACGGAAGGGATCGACAGGAAACTCGCCGATACCAAGCAGGCCATCGCCACTGCCAAGCTGAACCTCGCGCAGGCGGAGCTCGATCTCGCGACCTTGGAAAAAACCGTCCCCGAGCAACTGGCACGCCTCACTCGCGCCGCCGCCGAGGCCGCCGAGGAGCTGGATCATTTCAACAAGACCGCCCGCAAGAGCGCCGAGGAATCCGCGGGCTTCGACCTGAAGCGCCGCGAGCAGATCCTCGCTTCCTACAAGGAGGAGCTCAAGCAGCTCACCAAAATGTATGAGGCGGATGATGCCACCGAGGAGACCGAGGAAATCATTCTCCAAAACCAGCTTGATGCCGTGGAGGCGGCAGAGTTCGCGCTGCGCATGGAGATTCTCAACCACAAGCGCACCCTCGAGTTCAGCTTGCCCCGCCAACTCACCGCGCTCACCCAGACCCGCGACGACACCGCCCTCTCCCTCGACAAGGGAGCGAAGGATCTCCCCCGCTCCGTGGAGCTGAAAAAACTGGAGGTCACCGCGCTAAAAACCGGCCTGGAGCGCGACGGAAAAACCCTCGCCGATCTGGAGAAAGACCGCGCCCTTTTCGAGATCAAGGCACCTGCCGACGGGATCTTTTACCACGGAGCCATCGAGAACGGGAAATGGACGGCCGGCGATCTTATCAAAACCCTCGTGCCCGGTGGGGCCGCCCCGACAGGGAAAACCTTCGGCACCTTCATCCCGTCCGTGGCGAAGCCACTCATCCAGGCTTTCCCCGACCAAGCCATCGCAGGGGTTCTCGCTGTGGGCGCGGAGGGCGTAGCCATCGTTCCCGGCCGCGAGGACATCACGATCCCGGTTTCCCTGAAATCCATCGCCACCACCCCGGCGCCCGATCTCACCCATCCCGCCACCTTCACCGCCACATGGCCAGAAAACCTCCGCGTCGCCCCCGGGCAATCGCTCCAGATCCGGGTCGTTTCGCACAACAACGACAAGGCGATCACCATCCCCACCAAAGCCCTCGCCTACGGACCGAAAGGCTGGACGGTCGAGGTGAAGCTCGCCGACGGGAAAACCGAAAAGCGCCCGGTCACCCGCGGCCGCAGCGACGCGGAAAACACGGAGATCACCGCCGGACTGGAAGCCGGGCAGGTGGTGATTGTGCCGTAGTCCATGGACTGCTACAGCCTGCTGTAGCTTTCGGCCATGCAGCCATGCTGCGAGCCGCACGGCATTGGCTTCTTGCGGCGCGATCACCTCCCGATCCTCCGCCGTTGACAGCCCAGCCTTCGCTGAAGCTACGGCGGGCAGGCAGGCTGTCTCACGGAAAGCTACAGCAGGCTGTAGCAGTCCAAGTTTTCAGACCCTCATCAGATTCCACCCCGTCACCAGCGCCTTGAGGCCCGCCATTTCGATGGACGGATCGACGCCGGTGCCCCAAAGCAGGCGTCCGTCGTCATGCTGGAGCTGCACGTAGGCCGCTGCGCTCGCATCCGAGCCGCCGCGCACGGCGTGGGAGCGGTAGTCGGTCACCTTGAAATCCTTGAAGCCCGCCTTCTCCAGCGCGTGGACGAAAGCGTTGATCGGGCCGTTGCCGTCGCCTTCCATTTCGAGTGGCTTGCCATCGACGGAAACCGTCGCCTTGCAACGCACCTGCCCGCCGCCGGGCTGGTGGATCAGCTCGTATTCCGTGAGGCCGAGCGGCGATTCCACGTTCACGAAATGTCCAAAAAACGCCTCGCGGATCTCGTCCGGCGTGAGCTCGCGGCCGAGACTATCGGCGAGGTCATACACATATTTCCCGACGATGGGATGCATCGACTTCGGCAAGTCGAAGCCGTGCTCGCGGTCCAGCACGTAGGCCACGCCGCCTTTCCCGGACTGGGAGTTGATGCGGATGATCGCCTCGTAGGAACGGCCGATGTCCTGCGGATCGATGGTCAGATAAGGCACGCCCCACAGCAGATCCGGGTTCGCGGCGATTTCCTTTTCGCGGCGGTCGAGGCCTTTCTTGATCGCGTCCTGGTGGCTCCCGGAAAAGGCCGTGAAAACGAGCTCGCCGGCGTAGGGCTGGCGCTCCGGGACGATGAGGCGCGTGAATTTTTCATACTTCAGACGAATGTCGGTGAGGCCGGAAAAATCAAGGCCGGTGGCGATGCCGTGGCTGTTCATATTCAGCGCGAGCGTGACGATGTCGAGGTTCCCGGTGCGCTCGCCATTTCCGAAAAGGGTGCCTTCCACGCGATCCGCGCCCGCCATCAGGCCCAGCTCCGTGGCCGCCACGCCGGTGCCGCGGTCGTTGTGCGTGTGTAGGGAAACGGTCACCGCATCGCGCTTCGGCAGATGGCGGCACATCCACTCGATCATGTCCGCGTGGACGTTCGGCGAGGCCCACTGGACCGTATCCGGCAGGTTGATGATCATCTTTTTCTCCGGCGTCGGCTGCCAGACATCGATCACCGCCGAGCAGACCTCCAGCGCGTAATCCAGCTCCGTGTCGGAAAAGGACTCGGGCGAGTATTGCAGCACCACCTCGGTCTCCGGGATGCTCGGGACGAGTTCCTTCACCAGCTTCGTGCCGTCGATGGCGATCTGCTTGATCGATTCGCGCGTGGCGTCGCTGAAAGTGACTCGGCGCTGCAGCGGCGAGGTCGAGTTGTAAATGTGGACGATGGCGCGCCGCGCCCCGGCGATCGCCTCGAAGCTACGGCGGATTAGTTGCTCGCGCGTCTGCACCAGGATCTGGATCGTCACGTCTTCTGGGATGCGGTTTTCCTCGATCAGCCTGCGGCAGAAATGAAATTCCGTATCGGCGGCGGAAGGGAAACCGATCTCGATTTCCTTGAAGCCGATCGCCACCAGCAGATCGAAGAACTCCAGCTTCTCCTCCACCGACATCGGCTGCGGCAGCGCCTGGTTGCCGTCGCGGAGATCCACCGAGCACCAGATCGGCGCGCGCGTGATCGTCTGATCCGGCCAGGT
>CAMBTF010000049.1 GCA_945870545.1 Akkermansia muciniphila | reverse complement strand
CTGGGCATCTGCAAGGTGGATGCGGTGGCGATGGCTGCGGCTGTCGAGACATTGCACAATGCATCCCTCATCCAGGATGACTTCCAGGATGGGACGTTGACGCGCCGCGGTGCGCCATCGGTTCACGCTCTCTATGGCGCTGACGTTGCGCTTGGATTGGCGACCCAGCTCACCTCATCCGCGTTTGTCAGCCTATGTTCGGCAGGCTTCGGATCGATGATCCCTGATTTGATTCGCCGGGTTCATTATGCAATCGGGGTGACCGTATCAGGCCAAACCAGTCCTTCAGGATCAGCCACGCAGCGCTCGGTGGAAGAACTGAAATGCGCTGCCCGGAACAAGTCTGGGCCGTTGTTCGCCCTTGCGGTTGAGTTACCGCTGATTGCAGCCGGTTACGCGTCCGCGCTGTCCAAGGCGCATGAGGCCGGCTGCCTGTTCGGGCTAGGCTATCAGATTTTCGATGACATCAAAGATCGTGAGGCGGACGCACTGAATCCGAACGATGCGAACATCGCAAACGCCTTGGCATGTTCGGGCACGGACACGGAAGCGGTATCACGCGCGGTCTTGATGGCCAAAACCTACCTTGGACGCTCTTCCGAACTGTTTGGCGAGCTGCCCTGCCATTGCGGCGGATTCCTGCGTGAACACGCTGACCGGATGATAGCGGCATCGGAGGCTTCACATGTCTGAGGCGGTCGTTATCGGGGGTGGCTTCGGCGGCATTGCGGCCGCGTTGCGTCTCCGTGCCAAAGGCCACGAGGTGACCCTGGTGGATCGCTGTGCCCGGTTGGGGGGACGCGGGCAGGTTTTTGTGCGCGACGGGTTCAGACACGACGCGGGTCCTACGGTTTTGACTGCCCCCTTTCTTTTCGACGAACTCTTCGAGCTGTTTGGGAAAAAACGGAGCGACTACATTGAGTTCGTACCGCTTGATCCATGGTATCGGTTTCACTTCGATGACGGCACGCACTTTGATTATGGAGGCACGGCGGAAGACACGCTGAGAGAAATCGCACGCATTAACCCCGGTGATGTGGAAGGTTACCGTCGGCTCTTAGCGCATTCGGAGCGCATCTTTGAGGTGGGTTTCACCCGTTTGGCGGATCAACCGTTCCACTCGGTGGGAACCATGTTGAAACAGGTTCCCAACCTTGTGCGCCTAGGTTGTTACAAGACTGTGTGGCAACTGGTTTCGAAGTATTTGAAAGATGAACGTTTGCGGCGGGCTTTCTCCATACAACCGCTGCTTGTTGGCGGCAATCCGTTCGAGACGACTTGCATCTACAGCCTGATTCATTACCTAGAGCGAAAATGGCATATCCATTTCCCCATGGGCGGGACGGGCGCGCTGGTCGATGCGCTGGAGCGCCTGATGGTGGAGAGCGGGATAAAAATCCAGCTGCAAACGACGGTCAGCTCCATACGGACGGAAGGGCGGCGTGCGGTGGCGGTTGAGACGGAAGACGGGGATTCCCTTGCGGCGGACATCGTTGTTTCAGATGCCGATCCCACGCATCTTTACAGGAACATGCTGCCGCGATCCGCCCAGCCATGGTATTTCCGCCTCAAACAAAGGCGGATGAAGCCTTCCATGGGGTTGTTCGTTCTCTTTTTCGGAACCACCAAACAATATCCGGAGCTTGCACATCACACGATCTGGTTGTGCAAAAGATACCGCGAGCTGATCCATGAAATTTTTCATGGTGATACATTGCCGGAGGATTTCTCACTTTATATCCACCGGCCCACCGCGACGGATCCGAGCTTCGCTCCTACTGGTTGCGATTCGTTTTACGTCCTTGCGCCTGTTCCGAACCTGCGGGCACCCATCGACTGGCCGAAGCAAGGCCCGCTGCTACAGGAGCGGATCGTCAAGGCATTGGAGCGAACGATCATGCCTGGGCTAAGCAGTCACATCCGCTCTGCCTTTTATATGACGCCGCAGGATTTCGCCCGGGATTATCTGAGTGCGGACGGCAGCGGTTTTTCGGTCGCTCCGCTGTTCACCCAATCGGCGTGGTTCCGCTTTCACAACCGCTCCGAATTTTTGGATAACCTTTTCCTTGTGGGCGCGGGAACGCACCCGGGTGCGGGCGTTCCTGGTGTACTCTGCTCTGCGAAAGTCGTGGATCGGTTGGAAATGGGCAAGCGCCATGCAAGAGGTTAATGCACAAGAGCTATTTGAGAGGAAAAGCCGTTCGTTTTCCCTGGCGGCGCGACTTTTCACCAAGGAAATGCGGGAAGCCATCGCACGCCTTTATTCTTTTTGCCGCTATGTGGATGACCTAGCGGATGCCACCGAGCACGGACAACCCGAACTTCTTGCGGAAATCACCGAGGGCTTGCGTGCCGGAACTCCGCAGACGGGCAATCCGGAGCTCAAGGATTTTCTGGAGCTATCGAAAGCAAATGGCCTTCCCTTGCAGGCGGCGGCGGAGTTGACGGAAGCTTTGCGCGCCGATTGTGGAGCGTGCGCCTTGCAGTCGAAAGAAGAACTGATCCGTTTTGCTTACGGTGTGGCAGGAACGGTTGGTTTGCTCATGCGCCCGTTGCTGGGTGCGAAAGACGTGAGGGCGGTGCCTTTTGCCATCGATCTCGGGATCGCGCTCCAGCTTACCAACGTGGCCCGGGACATTTCGGAGGACGCCGCAAGGGATCGTTTCTACCTGCCCGCTGAGTGGGTTGCGCCGGGCACTTTGCGTGAAGCGCTGGATGTCGGGACGGCCGGCACGGAGGGGGCGGTTCGGAAGGTCGATGCCGCGGTGCAGTCCTTACTCGGTCTCGCCTCGGATTACTATGAAAGCGCGCGCCGGGGGTTCTGGTTCATCCCGCCCCGGAATCGCCTTGCTGTCTTTTTTGCGGCCGAATTTTATCAGGCCATCGGCAACAAAATGGAACGGCAGGGTTTAGCAAGCTGGCGGAAGCGGGTGAGGCTGGGCTTGTTTGGCAAACTGCGCGTGGCGGGCGCCGCATTTCCTCGCTATCTGCGGATGACTCGCACGGAATGGTCACACGCCTATCCACCCTTGCACGCGGCCCACCTTCATGCCGCGCTGAACCCTGAGTGATTGATCCGATGAGTTACCTGTCTTTCCTGTTTTATTTTGTCATCGTTCCCACACTGGTTCTGATGCTCGGCCTCGTCATCGGAAGCAGGCGTAATGACAGGGCATTTCCGTTTCTGCGGAGGCACTGGCAGGGTACGGCCGTTCTCGCTTTGATCGCCATCGTATGGACCACGCCGTGGGATAACGCCATCATTTCCCATGGAGTCTGGTCATATGGCAAAGACCGCGTGATAGGGACGATTGGGTCCGTGCCTCTTGAGGAATACGCGTTCATGATACTGATGCCTTTCCTAAATGCCGCATTCATCGCGTGGCTGATGGGTGGTGTCACGATCGCGTCCACGCGCCATCGGTCGCCGCAGTGGTTTGCCCGATGGATCGTTTTATCCACCGCGGTAGCCGTTTTCCTCACGGGTCTGATGTTGCTGTTTACCGGCTCCGGCGTGTATCTGGGAGCCATCCTTGTCTGGTTCGCTCCGCCGATCGCACTGCAAATCATCTTCGATCCATCCACTTTGGGATATCATTGGCGCGTGGTGGCCGCGGGGACGATCTTTCCGGCACTCTATTTGTCCGCTGCGGATGCCTATGCCATACGGGCGGGGATATGGACAATCATGCCTGAGACGCGGACGGGTCTAGAAATCGGAGGACTTCCGATCGAGGAAGCCCTGTTTTTTTTCACCGTAAGCCTTCTCATTGCCCAAGGGCTGATCCTTTGGCACAGCCTCTTCAATAAAGACAAGTCATGAAACTGAGCTTCGCGTGGCAGCCGCTCCGCCCACCTGTGGAAGGAGAATGTCCGGCATGGATTCGCAGCGCCGCCGCAGTCGGTGCGGCGATCATGTGTCTTGGCGGTTTTGGGCAAGTCCTACTCGGATGGGACGAGGGAATCGGTCTTTTCGCGCCGCTATTTGCCAGCATTTTGCTTTTCGGGTTACCACACGGGGCTATTGACCATCTGGTGGCGCTTGGACTGGCAGGACGCGATTTGCGCCTGCGACCTCTGCTGATTGTTGTGGCCTCATATCTGCTGCTTGTCGCGTTGTTCCTGGTTTTTTGGCAAATCACTCCGGTCATGGCGGCGATCGGTTTCCTTTGTATGACGATTTACCATTGGGGCAGGAGCGACCTCGCCTTCGATACCGTTTGCGGTCGGGACAAGAAGATCCTGTCGGATCCGTGGTTGCGGGTCACACACTCCGCACTTCGCGGGTTGATACCCATCGGACTGCCGTTCATTGCTTTTCCGGTTGAGGCGGGTGAGTTTCTCCAGGCCTGTGGAGCGCTTTTCAAAGCGGGGTTTCCTGACGTTGGAATTCTGAGCGGACTGTTCGGATTCACCTTGCTGCTTTTTGTGGTTTTGGAAGGCGCCCTGCTACTCCGTGCCGGGCCGGGCAAAGCCAGGATCGCCATCGAAACATGTGTTCTCATCGGTTTTTTCCTAACCGTCCCGCCTCTCCTCGCGATAGGTTGGTATTTCTGCCTGTGGCATGGATTGCGGCACGTGCTCCGGCTTTGCCGTTACGAGGATGCCAGCGTGCGAACCGAAATCCACAGCGGGCCAGGCCGTCTTGGGACATTTTTCCAGCGTGCCCTGCCGTTCACACTGCTAGCGATAGGGCTTTTGCTCGGCATGGCTGTGCTTTTGCCAACAGGCGGAGGCACACTCGGGTGGGTCGCGCTTTATTTGGTCTTCATTTCCTCGTTGACCTTTCCCCATGTGGTTCTGGTTGAATGGATGGACCGACGGGAAAATGAACGCGGGGAACCATAACTTCACGCCAGCCGCCATGAACTTGCCCGCTTCCGTCCGTTTGTCTGAGATCGATCCATCGTATCCGGTTTTCGAGATCGATCACCCGACATGTGTGGCGCGGGTGGCGTTGCATGGGGCGCATGTGATGTCGTGGCGGCCTGTGGATGAGGAGGAGGTTCTGTATCTCAGTCCGGATGCCGTTTTCAGGGAGGGCAAGGCGATACGGGGCGGGATTCCGGTCTGTTGGCCGTGGTTCAATGCACATCCGGCGGATGCGTCGCAGCCTTCGCATGGCTTGGTGCGCGGGCGCTTCTGGGAATTTCTCGGTGCGGTGGAGGATGTCCGTGGCGTGACGTTGCGCTTCGGGATCCGCGTCGGGATCTGGAATGCGGAACTCACGGTGAGAGCGGGGGAGGAACTTGAGGTCGCGCTTGAATCGAGGAATGTTTCCGAAGTTCCCATCGTGGTTTCGGGCGCGCTGCACACGTATCTCGGCGTTTCCGATATCTCGCAGGTGAGGGTGGTGAATCTGGATGGCTGCACGTATCTGGATACCGTCGGAGTGCCGGAGATGAGGAAACAGAAAGGCGATGTGGTTTTCGACAGGGAGGTGGATCGCATCTACGATATTTCTAGTAGCATACTTCTGGTGGACGATCTTTCGGGCAGGACGATCCTGATCGAGAAATCCGGCAGTCCCTCGACGGTGGTTTGGAATCCGTGGGCGGAGAAGGCGGCGGCGCTGGCGGATCTCCCGGATGAGGGCTACCTGAAATTCTGCTGTATTGAGGCCGCGATCGCGAACGACAGGGCGGAGATCGTGCTGCCCGGCGCAACGCATGTGCTGATGACGCGCATCAGCGTGGAGGAGTGAGTCACGGCTCCCCTATCCTTTCTGAGGCGCGGCGGACGCGGGCGGATGGACGATGATGCGCGCCTCCGGGTTGTTGACGATGTAGGCGTAGGCCCAGCCGATGAGAACGGAGAGCTTGTTGCGGAAGCCGATGAGGAACAGGATGTGGATGAGCAGCCACGCGATCCACGCGGGGAAGCCGTTCATGGTGAAATCCCCGACCTTCATGACCGCGGCGGATTTCCCGATGATCGCCATCATGCCCTTGTCGGTGTATTTGAAAAGCGGGCGTAGGTCGTGCTTGCGGTCGGCGAATCTAGTGGTTTCGAGACGCAGTTCCTCTTTCAGAAGCTTCGCGATGTGGGCGCCCATCTGCGTGGCAGCGGGCGCGACACCGGGGACGAATTTCCCCTCGCGGTCTTTCATATTGGTAAGATCGCCCGCGACGAAAATGTCCGGGTGGCCGGGGATGGAGAGATCGGCGTTCGGCGTCACGCGCCCGGCGCGGTCGGTCTCGACGCCGAGATCTTTCGTCAGCGGATTCGCGGCGATGCCCGCCGCCCAGACGATGGCCTCGGCTTTCAGGGAGGAGCCGTCTAGGAAAAGCAACTCGCCTTTCCTCACATCGGTCACGCGGGTTTGGTTGCGCACCTCGACGCCGAGTTTCTGAAGCCGCTCCTTCGCGTAGGCGGATTGGTGGGGGGCGTAGTGCTCGAGGATTTCCGGCGAGTTCTCGATGAGGATCACGCGGAGCTTGGCGGTGTCGATGCGGCGGAAGTTCGATTTCAGCGAACGGTGGATTAGGTCGGCGCAGGCGCCCGCGAGTTCCACTCCGGTGGGGCCACCGCCGACGATGGCGATGGTCATGAGGCGGCCGCGTTCGGCCTCGTCGGTGGTGAGCTCGGCGCGTTCGAGGTTGGAGAGGATTTTCCGGCGGATGTCCTGCGCGTCGGCCAGTGATTTCAGGCCCAGCGAGTTTTCCTCCCATTGATCGTTGCCGAAAAATCCGGTCTTCGCCCCGGCGGCGAGGACGAGATAATCGAACGCATATTTCCCGCCCGTCCTACCGGTGACGGTTTTTTCCGTAGGGGAAATCGCCGTGACCTCGTCCATCAGCACCGTGACGTTCGCCGCGTCGCAAAGGATCTGGCGGATTGAGCGGGCGATATCCGGCGCGGCGAGCGAAGCGGTGGCGACCTGGTAGAGGAGCGGCTGGAAAAGGTGGTGGTTGGTGCGGTCGAGCAGCGTGACCTCAAAGCGGTCGTCGTTGGCGAGCTTGCGGGCGCACTCGAGTCCGGCGAAACCGCCGCCGATGATGAGCACCTTGCGTGGTGCGGTCGCTGCGTTGGCCATATCGGGAACGTGCCATCCTTTCCCGACAAGGGCAAACGGAGCTTGTGAAATTTTTCACAAAGTCTTCGGGAGGTCATCGCTCGACCTTTCACATGCGGGCTTGCGGAAGGGGTGGCGGGGTGTTTCCCTGCGCGCGGATGCACATACGATTCACCGAACAGGAGCTGGCGACGCTCGTTGAGATGCTGAGTCTTGCGGCGAATGTCGCTTCCTGGAACCAGAAAGAAAGCGCGGACGGGAAACTTTCCGAATACGAGGCCTTCGAGAGCAAGATGCTGGAGAAGGCCGCGCACAGCGGGTTGGGGGCGATGATCGAGTTCGACCAAGAGTCGCAGCGTTTTCGTGTGAAAAAGGAGGTGGAGGAGACGCTGTTCTACCACGAGTGCTACGAGGAGTTCCGCAACGAGAGCTTCTGGGACGAACTGACCGTGCGGCTCGCCGACCGGGATCTGGCGAAATCTGTGGGCATCAAGGCTTGGGAGGCGATGAGTGAGGAGCAAAGGCGGGCGAAAACCGTTTCCTCGGAAAAGCGCTACTGGGAGGAATTTTCCAAGAACGGCATCGAGCGCGTGCTGGTGATGACCCCGCCGGACGAGGGCTGATCATTTTGCTTATGGCGCGCGCCGGGCGTCCAGCTCCAACACCATCGCCTTGAGCTCGGCCAGGCCGTAGCCGATCTTTGCGAAGAAAGACGGGTTATGCTTCACCACGATGAAGCGGGGGTGGTGTTCCCATAGCTTGTGTAGCCGAGCATCCAGCTCGGCGGCTTCCTTCAGCGTCTCCTTGCGCTCGGGATTTCCACCCTCGATGCCCATCCCTCCCACCGCAGCGCTTTGGAAAAAAATCACCCCGTCGTATCGTGACAGCTCCCGCTCCAGGGTGGTGCCCATTTCCGTAAAGAACTCCTCCGGCATCCCGGGCCAGTAGGCGGCACCATCCACGGTGCCGCGGTCGCACAGCAGAATGCGCTCCGGATATTGGGCCGCTTGCACGTCCTCGAGGTTTCGCTGCACATGGAAGATCGCATGCTGCGCCGCCAGCAGCCCCGGAGGTTTCTCGCAGCGCGGGAATCCGCCTGAAAAAAGCAGCGTGGCGGACTCCGGCACGATCACCACCCGGTCGCCGATCTCGCGCCGGAACAGATCTGCCGCCGTCGTCTTGCCGCCTCCGGGGCCGCCCGTTACGACAATGCGGCAGCGGTGGTTCCCCTGCGCGGCCAGTTCCCGCTTGAGCCTTGTCCGCTTATCGGAAACGTCAGCGTCGATCACCTCTCCCTGTTTCATGGCGCGGTTATGGGTCAGTGCCGCTCACTCCTTCGCCTTCGCCGCCTTCTTCGCGGGGCGCGGCGGGAAATCGAAGCCGATCTTAGCGGTGTCCGTATCGAAGGTGAGAAAAGCGTCGAACTTACGCTTGGTCTTGTTTGAGACGAAGCCCTTGAGGAGGTCGGTTTTGCCCTCGGAAAGGAGCTTGAGTGCCTGATCTTCCGGAATCTCGCGTTGGAGGATGACCTTTCCGATGCGG
Organism: Akkermansia muciniphila; assembly: GCA_945870545.1. Taxonomy (GTDB): domain Bacteria; phylum Verrucomicrobiota; class Verrucomicrobiia; order Verrucomicrobiales; family Akkermansiaceae; genus Luteolibacter; species Luteolibacter muciniphilus_A. Next base: position 425 of record CAMBTF010000049.1, on the reverse strand, counting down.
ACGCCGTGCGGATCCTTTTTCGTGATGATATCAGGGACGTGATACGCCTTTTCGGTTGCGAAGACCTTGTGTGACTTGCCGTCCGGGGTGACGGCGGTGCCGATGAGCATTTCCTCGGTGAGTTCGGGAGCTTTGTCGTCATCGCCTTCGAAAAGGAACGCGACCTTGAATTTCGCGTCGATCTGGAGCGAGGCGTCGAAGGGCTTGTTGAACTTCGACTTGAAGCCTTGCAGCGGGCCGACGACTCCATTTTTCAAAAGCGTGCGGAGTTCGTCCTCGGTGAGCAGGCGGCCGGCGATGTGCTTCTTGATCTTGATCGGGATCTCAGGGTCGCGGGACTCGTAGGTGGCATCGGTCTGGCGGAGGATGAGCTTGCCGTGGATGGGATGCTCGACCTCGACCTCGGGGTAGCTCGTATTCTTCGC